>NZ_LBMX01000092.1:0-119771 GCF_001010885.1 Clostridium sp. C8
TGAGCCAGGATCAAACTCTCAATAAAAAGTTTAATCTGTCTCAAATTACTTTGAGTCTTAGTTTTAAGACTTCTAAAAGAATTGCTGGTTTATTTTACTTAACTTATTTTCTGTTCAATTTTCAAAGACCATTTTTTATTTCCTTTTACTCAACTATTCTGCTGAGCACATGAGTTATAATATCATGTAGAAAGATGCTTTTTCTCCATAATTTATTTGTTTACGACAAATTATTCTATTCTTATTTATATTTACTCTTATTTTCTACATTTTTCTATTGTTGATACACAGGGATAAGTTGCTTTATTGCAGTATGTTTTATATATTTTATCTAACTATAATTTCTTAGGAAATAAAAAAACTTAAAATATAATTCTTGCTGAAACTTGAAATAAAGCTCAAATGATTAATAAATGAAGTGTACCTATAATATATTAATATATATGAATCGAAAAGGCTGCATTCTTATTGATTTCTAAAATCAAACTAAATACAGCCTCTTCTTAATTTACTTTTCTATTTTATTTTATTTATTATCTTTTTAACTCTGCCTTTATAGCATCAGCAACAAATTGTACATTTGTTCCAACTATTACTTGAATATTTCCTTTTCCTGGTCTTATAACACCTCTAGCTCCTAAAGCTGTTAAGTTCTTTTCTTTAATTATAGAGTTGTCTTTAACTCCAAGTCTTAATCTAGTAACACAGTTATCTACTGACACTATATTTCCTTTTCCACCTAAAGCTTCAATATATGCTTTAGCTAATTCATTCATGTCTCCAGTAAGTGCTATATTTTCACTTAATTCATCTTCATCATCTTCTCTACCTGGAGTCTTTAAATTGAATTGAGTAATTACAAATCTAAATGTTACATAGTAAAGTACTGCAAATACTAAACCTATTGGTATTAACCAAAGTGGATTTTGCGCCATTGGAGCTTTAAAACTTAAAATCCAATCAACGAAACCAGCACTGAAGTTAAATCCAGCTCTTACTGGTAATAAAGTAGTAATTACCGCAGATACACCTGTTAAAGCAGCATGTACTACATATAGTCCTGGAGCTAAGAACATGAATGCAAATTCTAATGGTTCTGTAACCCCTGTAAAGAATGAAGATAAAGCAGCTGCTAATAATAATCCATATACAGCCTTTTTCTTATTATCTTTAGCAGTATGATACATAGCTAAGGCTCCTGCTGGTAAACCAAACATCATAACTGGGAAGAACCCTGTCATGTACATTCCTGTTTGTCCTAAAGTACCCTTTCCAGCCCAGAAGTTTCCAAGGTCGTTAATTCCTGCAACATCAAACCAAAATACAGAGTTAAGTGCATGATGTAATCCAAATGGAATTAATAATCTATTAAAGAATGCATAAATACCTGATCCAATAGCTCCTGTAGAAACAATAGCCTTACCAAATGATACTAGTGCATTGTAAACTACTGGCCATACAAAGAATAATACTAATGCTGCAACTAATGAGGCTAAAGCTGTCATTATAGCAACTGATCTTTTACCGCTAAAGAATCCTAAAGCATCTGGTAACTTAGTTCCTTTAAACTTATTGTAGCATGTTGCTCCAATTAAACCTGAAAGTATACCAACGAATTGGGTTTGGATTTTGCTAAATGCTGCTGGTACTTCTGCAACATCAATTCCCTTAAACATAGCAACAGCACCTGTACTTAATACTGTTGTAATAACAAGCCATGAAACTAATCCAGCAAGTCCTGCTGTACCATCGTTATCATCTGACATTCCTACTGATACACCAATTGCAAAAAGAATAGCCATGTTATCAATTAGCGCTCCACCAGCTTTTAATAAGAAAGCTGAAATAACGCTGTTTGCTCCCCAACCTGTAGGATCAAGCCAGTATCCAATACCCATTAAAATACTTGCAACAGGTAATGCTGCTACTGGAAGCATTAAAGATTTTCCTAGTCTTTGAAGATACTTCATCATAATAATAAATCCTCCTTAAATTTTTTATATACAAATTTAAGCCGTTGTATAGTATAATTCCAACTTAAAAATAAAAAAAGCCGAAAAGGATATACAGATATATAAATCCTTTTCGGCTCATGCTCAACTAATTGATAACACGCCTAAATTTGTACACATATTTTATTTACATTGTTATTGTATCATCTAATGTTATTGTTTTCAAGAGTTTTTTTAGTGTTTTTCCAGCCTCTTTTCTATTATTTTCTTAAGATTTCATTAATTATATTGAATATACTTAATTTTGCTAACGATTTCACGACTTTTTTTTAATTTAGTTTATTGACAACTATTAATAACTATATATATAATCATACTAGACGTGTTACTGTTTAAACAGGCATGAGTCCATCTCATTTATAGGGCTTATGCCTTTTGTTTTTAAAATTTAGCATGTAAATTTGTATCTAATATCTATGTATTTATTCTTTTGTATTAATAAATACTATAGTTATTAATTAATATATTTATTAAAATATGTAGTAGAAAGGATGTGGATTCCTGATTATTCAGGAAGTACTATGTTTGATTTTATTAAAAATTTATTTAAATCTGATTCAGTTAATGAAGAAGTTGTTACTAAATCTAACACACTTGTCGCTCCTGTTTCTGGTAAGGCTATTCCTTTATCAGAAGTACCAGATCCAGTTTTCGCTGAAAAGCTAGCTGGAGACGGAATGGCTATAATAGCTGAGGGAGATACTATAGTCGCTCCTGCTGATGGAGAAGTTACTCTTATCTTTAAGACTAAGCATGCATTTGCTATGACTTTAGAAAATGGATTAGAATTACTTATTCACATAGGATTAGAAACTGTTTCTCTTGATGGAGAAGGTTTTGAACAATTAGTAGAACAAGGTGTAAATGTTAAAGCTGGTACCCCATTAATAAAAATAAACAGAGATTTTATTTTATCTAAAGGATTATCTTTAGCTACACCAGTATTAATAACTAATGTAGATGCAACTAAATCAATAACTCCAATTGAAAGTGGAGATGTTGTTGCAGGTAAAACTGTAGTTGTAAACTTTGAAGTATAAGATATAGTAATATAAAATAAAAATCAGTCATTTTTATAATGACTGATTTTTATTTTATAATAGAACTTCTGAATCTTTCTATATGCATTGCTAAATAAGCTATTTCATCCTCAGATATATTTGATATTTCTAATGCCCTACATATTATCTTTTTTGTTTCCTTTGCAATTTCATAAGATAACTTATATTTCTTTTTTATTACATATATTAAATCATTTTTTATTGGTGCATCTGTTATTATTCTCTCTATTGCAAATCTAATATGTGTTAAGAATCTAGCATAATCTAACGACTTTCTATCAATTTCTATATTTAACCTATCTTCAACATGTTCAATTATAGAATTACTTAGAAAACTATATTTTATAGTATTAGATAATTTTCCATTATTTCTTGCTGAATGAATATGAAGTGCTATAAATCCTTTTTCACCTTCTGGTATCTCTATATTTAGCTCCTCACCTATTTTATCTGCAAGCTTACTTGCCATTTCAAATTCTTTATTATATAAAGTTTGTATTTCCACTATAAATGGATTTTGTATTTCCTCATTTTCTTCCAATCTTTTTATTGCATAAAAAAGATGATCCACTAGCCCTATATGAATGTTTTCATTAAGAGTTTCTCCTAATTCATCAGTTATTTCAGCTATAACTTCTTCAACTATTCCTATAAGTTTAGTATCTACCCTAGTTAATATTTCATTAAAATTTCTTTGGTTTTCTTTATCTTCAATTATAAAAACTTTTTCAACTAGCGTCCCTTTCTCTATAATATCACCCATTTTTTTACCGAAACCAATTCCCTTTTGAAAAAGAATTTTTTCTTTTCCCTTTTCCCTTACAAGTAATATATTATTATTAAAGGATTTCACTACGGTTGCATTGTTATTTAATATAATCAAATTCATATTTTCTTCCCCCAAATAATATTTAGTGTTTTTCTAATATCTTAAAAAAGGTTATATGATCTCTCCATGATCCATTTATAAATAAATATTTTTCATTTAATCCTACTTCTTTAAACCCACAACTTAAAAGAACTGATTTGGATTTTTCATTATTTGTTAAAACCGAAGCTTCTATTCTATGTAATTCTAATTCATCCCTAGAATATTGCAAAACTAACTTTACAGCTTCTTTCATATATCCTTTGCCTTGAAAATTCTTATCCATAGAATATCCTATTATAGCACTTTTGAATACACCATAAACTATATTAGATATTTTTATTTTTCCTATTAATTTGCTATCTTTATATATTCCTAAATCAAAACCAGATCCATTCATTAAACTTCTATAACTCTCAAGTAATATATCTTTCTGCACTTCGTAAGTATAGAATACATTATCCCTACTCGGCTCATAATTACTTAAATGCTCTTTATTTCTTATATAGTAATTTAATAGGTCTTCGGCAGAATCTGGAGTAAAATTTTTTACCGTTATATTTTCGCCCTTCAAATAAACAATGAAACTTCTTTTAGTATTGTTATATTCATTTCTATTTATTCCAAAACTTAATTCATCTAGAAATACCCCATTAGTAAATATATTTTCTGTAAGTATTCCCTCTAAAGTAAATCCTAAATCTAAAAATACTTTATAATTAATATTCTCATCTACTAAAATATTAGCTTTATATATATTGCTATCCTTAAATATAGCTCTCAATATATTTTCTATTGTTTCCTTTAATAAATCATATTTATTTTCTCTATAAAACTTAAGTTTAACAGTACACTTTTTATTATCTTTATCTAGCTCTACTATAGTAAATCTTCCAATAAATATATTATTCTTGTCTTTTATAATATAATCACTAAAAGTTCCCTTAACTAAATCTATACTTATGCCCTTATTTTCATTCATAATAATTTCTCCTAAGTTATGTATATATACTCTTATTTATATTATAACGACAAACAGACCACATACACAACATATTATATTCGACGAATTTACTTAATAATCGAATTATATTTCATTCATTATTAAGTAATATGCATCATATAATTTATTGATATAGATCAAACTAGGAGTTTATATGTTTATTTTAAATATGTTTAGAAGAAAAAAATTTAAAAATAGAGTGAGAAACTTTTTTATTATTTTCTTTATACTATCATTAACTTTACTTGTATGTAAACTATTTTTTAACTATAGATATAAAAGATCTATCAATGATTTATCTGATTTAAGTACTTTTAAAATAATATCAGAAGAAAGTTTAATTAAGGAAATTAAAAATGTAAACAAGATAATTCCCCTTGAAGTTGAATTATCTAAAATAATAACTATAGACAAAAGTTGGGGTAATCTTGAGGTATTTCAGAAATTTAAAAGAATAAAGTTTTTTGCTAACTGTTCATATTCAATAGATTTATCTAATCTTACTACAAATGATATTAATATAGATAACAAGAAAAATGAATTATCTATAACTTTTCCTAATCCAGAGATTTTTAGTATTAATATTAATAGAGAAAAAACTGTTTATGAAGATTCTTCTAATGGACTCTTAAGATTTGGTGAAATAAAGTTAACATCAGAAGAGTTTAACCTTATTCAAAGTGAAGTTCAAAAAAACTTCGAAGAAACTATGAAAGATGATGAAATTTATGAAAAAGTATTATCTAATAGCAAGATATCTATAGAAAATTTACTAAATCAAATAACAGATAAAAAGATGTCTATAAATATATACTTTAAATAAATATATACTTTACTATCTATAGGTATATAATATATTTAACCTATTTAAGTAAAGGAGTTGATAAAATGAAAAAAATAGTTTTGGCTGGAGGATGCTTCTGGGGGGTTGAAGAATTTCTTTCTAGATTAGATGGAGTAATATTAACCGAAGTTGGATATGCAAATGGAAGAACCGAGAATCCTACTTACGAAGATGTGTGTTATAAAAATACTTATTTTGCAGAAGCTTGCTTAGTTGAATATGATGAAACTAAAATATCACTTGAAAACATATTAAATGAATATTGGTCAATAATTGATCCAACTATTTTAAATAGACAAGGTCCTGATGTAGGAAGTCAATATAGAACTGGCATATATTATTTAGATGAAAATGACTTAGGAGAGATTCTTAAGTCTAAAGAAGAAACCCAGAAAAAATATGATAAGAAGATTGTTACAGAAGTAACGCCTTTAATTAATTATTATAGGGCTGAAGAATATCATCAAAAATATTTAAAGAAAAATCCTGGTGGATATTGTCATATAAAACTATAATAAGATTATTTGCAATATTTATTTAAGCTAGTTATTAAAATGTAAAAGGAAATTTTATTTACTATAATTAATATAGTTTGTATATAATTTCCTTTTTATTTCATATTAACCGTATATATCTTATACTTAAGTACTTATTCTTTTGATTTTATAAGAATAAGAGATTAAAAAGCCCAGTAAGATTATCTAATATTACTAATATAACTAGAGTCTTACTAGGATTTTATCTTATAATAATTATTGCTAAAAATACTGTACTATTAATTAAATGTCACCTATTATATCTTTTACAACTTCTCCCCCTAGTATCATTCCAGCAACTGGAGGGACAAAAGATATACTTCCTGGTATTTGTCTTCTAATCGTACACTTCTTAGTTCCACCTGTACAAACACAACCAGTTTTACAAGTAACTACATCTTCATCCTTTGGTTTTCTTGGCTTTTCTTCTGAGTAAACAACTTTAAGTTTTTCAACTCCTCTTTTCCTTAATTCATACCTCATAACCTTCGCAAGTGGACAAACTTTTGTTTCATATATATCCGCAATTTTAAATTGTGTTGGATCTAGCTTATTACCTGTCCCCATTGATGCAATTATATTAATGTTTCTTTCATAACAATATTGTGCTAAAGCTAATTTTGCTGAAACAGTATCTATTGCATCTATTACATAGTCGACATTCTCTGGAATCAGTTCTTTTATATTTTCTGGAGTTACGAACACTTCGTGAGTAATAACATTACATTTCCTATTTATAGTAAGAATTCTCTCCTTCATAACATCAACCTTTGATTTACTTATTGTTCCATATGTTGCATGTATTTGTCTGTTTAAATTAGTTAAGCAGATAGTATCGTCATCAATTAATACTATGTTACCTACCCCTGCCCTTACTAGAGCTTCAACAGCAAAGCTTCCTACTCCACCAATACCAAAAACTACTACTTTCGAATTTTTCAACTTTCCTAGTCCGTCACTTCCTATAAGTAACTCTGTTCTAGATAATGAATGTTGTAACATTACCTTCTCTCCTTCTTGTATCTTATGTAGTTTAACAAAAGATTAAATTTTAATTTATATCTTATTTTAGAACATTATTTATTTATATACAATATTATTATTTTCCATATAATAAAAAACATTATAGTTCAATATATCTTTTAATTATAGAAATATGTATGTATTTTTAATAATAATTATAATGAAAAAATTAAAATACTATATAGTTAGTTGACTTTTTATAGAGTTTATTTAAATAAAGGCTAATATGTGGTAATATAAGAAATAAATTGTGAAGCAATTTATTTTAGTTCACAATTCATATTTCCATAACTGTGCATCGTGCACTGTGAACTGTGAACTGACAAAAGATTTAAGGAGGCTAATTATGATTTTAGGAGTTATAAGTGCAATGACTGAAGAGTTGGAACTTCTTTTGAAAGATATGTCCATCCAAGAAAAAACGAAAAAGGCCAATATGACTTTTTATAGAGGCACTTTAGAAAATAAAAATGTGATTGCAGTTGTTTGTGGCATTGGTAAAGTAAACGCTGCTATTTGTACACAAATATTAATATCTGAATACAATGTATCTTCAATAATAAATGTTGGTGTCGCAGGTGGTATTGGTAAAAATATTTACCCTGGAGATGTTGTTGTTGGGAAAGATTTAGTGCAACATGATATGGACACGACTATTTTCGGTGATCCTCATGGACAAATTCCAAGATTAGATACCTTTGATTTCAAATGTGATGATTCCTTAGTAAAAGCTGCTTTATCTGCTTGTGAGGAAATTAAAGAAATAAACACCTTTTCAGGTAGAATAGTGTCTGGTGATCAATTTATATCAAGCATTGAAAAAATCCAATGGTTCGAAAAAGAATTTAATGCTATAGCTTGCGAAATGGAAGGTGCAAGTATTGCTCATGTATGCTATTTAAATAATATTCCTTGTGTTGTTATTAGATCTATATCTGATAATGCCAACAATGGAGCTCATATGGATTATGAAAAATTTATTCCTATTGCTGTTAGAAACTCTACTATTATTTTAAAAAGTATGTTAGAAAAATTATAACAAATAAAGCAGACAAATTATTATATTTTAATAACTTGTCTGCTTTATTTATTATATCAACTTCATTTTTGGATATAGACTTCTATCTTCTTTGTCTATTCTATTTTTTAAAAGCTTTAAAACTTTATTACTTTCTATTAAGAACTTATCAATATCATTTAATATTTTATTCTTAGTGTTAAAATTACTTTTAAATTCCTCAAATACCTTATGTATATTTCCCATCTCTTGACTATACTCAAGAGCAATTTTTTTTAAGTTTTCATTTGCACCATTAATTAATTCTGGATACAAAAACTTGTCCTCTGTTTTCATATGGATATTTAACTTTCCTGCAAGAGTGTTTATATCCCATACCAGACTATCTATATCATTAGTTATATTATTTGAGTTTAAGTTTTTACTTATCTTGCTAAATAAGCTATTTATTTCTAAGTGCTGTCTTTCTAAATTATCTATATTCATCTCTTCTAATTTCCTACCTTATCTCTTATTTATTTATATTAACTATATAATAACTAAGAAATAAGAATTCTTCTGTGATTTCAATCACAATCTACTAACTATTTAGATTATCTTATTTTAAAGTTTATCTTTTAAGTTTAAATATATTTATTTCTTTTGTCATTTCTTTTGCCATTTTGCTTAGATTTTCTGCTGTTCCTGCAACTTCTTCAGATGATGAATTCATTTCTTCAGAAGCCGCTACTATCTCTTCCGTAGATGCAGATACCTCTTCAGCTACTGCTGAAGTAGATTCTACTTTTTGTAATATTATATTTTTATTTTCTTCTATACTAGCTGCTGATCTACTTACAGAATTGATTTGTGGAATAATCTCTGCAATAGCTCCTATCATCTTACTAATATTCACTATTGAGTTATTTACTTTATTAATTTGACTTTCTAATTCTGCATCCATAGTATCTGTGCTATTAATAAGTATTTCTGTTTTATCTGAAATATTTATTATTAATTTATTTATACTTTCAGAAGAAACTTTAGATTGCTCTGCAAGTTTTCTTATTTCATCTGCTACTACTGCAAATCCTTTACCTGACTCCCCTGCTCTAGCTGCTTCGATTGCAGCATTTAATGCTAGTAAATTAGTTTGTTCTGCTATATCATTAATTAAATTAGTTATTTCATTAATCTTTGATATATTTTTTCCCAATTCAACAATTAAATTAACAAAGTTATTAAAATCACCTTTCAACAATCCTAATTCTTTTACAATTACTTGCATATTACTTTCATTATCTTCAGCCATTTTATCAACTTGATTAGCGTTATTATCTATATTTTTAATTGCAGAAACAATATCTTCTATTCGCTTTCCAAAGTCACTAAGTATATTACTAATATTTACAAGATCTTCTGTTTGTTCTCCAGAACCTCTAGCAACATCTTGCATAGCTAATGCAACATTTGATGAAGATGATGTCATTTCTTCAGATACCGCTGACAGCCCTTCTGAACTTCTTTCTATAAATAAAGCTTTTTCTTTTATCTCTTCTAATAGACTCGATATATTGCCTAATGTCTCTGCTAAAGCCTTTTTCATAACTCCGAACTCATTTTTACTATCGGTTTCTATATTAGGTGTAAAATCACCTTTAGCAATAGATTGTAACTTGTTAATTATATCTTTTGCTGAATATTTTATACTTCTTCTTATAAAATAAGCAATAACTCCAAGTACTATTAAAGAAATGATTATAATAATTGTAAAAGTATTTATTACTTGATTATATATACTATCACTATTAAATTTTATCTTATCTGCATCAACTTTATTATATTTCATTAAACTTTCAATCGTTTTAGCTATATTATTTCCATACTCATCAAAACTTTTTAAATCTTCACTTTTAATCTTTTCTCCCCTACTAGTGTAAGAATTAACCTTTTCCCATACTTCCATATACTGATTATATTGCTTTTGAAAATAATTTAAAAATTTTACTTCATCATCATCCATATTGCTAGTTTTATATTTTTCTACATATTCTTGAATCTTCGCATCATATTCCTTTATTTTTTTGTTAAAATCCGGACTATACTCTATGTTTGATCTATTTATTTGAATCCTTATATTTAAATAATTTGCATTAATATCTGCAACGTCTGTAATAGGAATTAACCTATACTCATATATTTTCTCTATATTATTATTAACTTTTTTAGTTTCTCTGATAGCTCTAACTCCAATAAGTAAAACCAGTGTAATTGCTAGCACGCTTAAAAGAGTCACTAAATTTGTTATTTTTATATCCTTTAATTTTTTAAACATATTAATTCTCCTCATTTGTAATATCTTATATACTAGCCTTAAAATCATATTTCAAAATATTCTTTTTAAAAACTTTTATTATGTTATTATCTAATATCTCCATTCCATCGCTACTTAGATAGTTAACCGCTTCACTAGACGATATTGACATTTTATATACTCTATCTGTTGTCATTGCATCATATACATCAGCAACAGCAACTATTTTTGAAGTAATGCCTACATAATCTGGTTTAGCCCTTAATGGATATCCGAGAGAATCTATTCTTTCATGGTGAAACAAAACTGCTTTTTTCACTTCTTGATTAAATTCACTAAAATTACTTAGCAAGAAATATCCATACAGAGTGTGTTTTTTAATTTCTTCATACTCTTCTGAAGTTAATTTAGTCTCTTTATTTAAAATTTCATGAGGTATATAAATTTTCCCTATATCATGTAATATTCCAGCTTGAGTTGCATTAATAACTTCTTTATTACTTTGATTCATCCATATTGCTATAAGCATTGAATAAAGTGATGTGTTTATACTATGTTTAAATGTATAATTATCAATTTTCTTTATTCTGTCTAATGCCTTTATTATGATTGGATTATCACTTATACTTTTACACATTTTAGATACATATTCTGTAATTTCATCATATATATGATCATTTTTATACAAAATACAAGTAAGAGTACTTTCAACTTCTTGTATTATTGTTTTATGTACCTTTTCATAATTATCAAAATTAGTAAGTGGATTATATATATTAATACTTATTATACCTAAATCAACTAAATACCTTTTTAATTTGCAATTAAGTACTGTATCTTTTTCTAATATAATATTACCATATGCATCATAAATATCTTCAGCTAGCTTGTCTCCATTTATACTATTTGATGTAGGTATATTAATTGTCATCGTATCCTGCCTCCATATTAATCTTTTTATATCCACTATATATTACCTCTTGTAAATGTTTTCTTAAGATTGCCTAAGATTACTCTTATCAATTCTCATAATTATCTATAATTGAATTTTTAACTCAGTTTATATTATTTCGAAAAAGTTTTTATTCCCTATTATAATTTAATAATATTATTTTTATAACCTTCTCAATTCCGCTTTAATTGTAGCATTTTATCCTATTTTGTCAATGCTTGTTGTTTCAAAATCATTTATACTTTTTGTTTTATTTTGTCGTATTTTGTTTTATGCCATGTATTTATTTTCATTTATAGTATAATATTCACAGTTATTATTTTTAAGAAATTTAGTTTTTTAGCCTTTACTCTATATTTAGATGTGAAACTTTAAATGTCGAAAAATAATTTTAAATTTCTAATAAAATTTTAGTATTAGATATAACTCTTATCATATTATTAGCAATAGAGATATAAATAATATAAAAATAATAATTTGCTTATTGCTTTAAATTTAACAATTAATTTTATATAATAATAGAAGTTATGGATAATACTTCTATTATTGTTTTTTATATAAATACTCTAAAATTGGAAGGAGGGGTATCTTGCTTAGAAATTATATGGAAGTAATAGTTGATAATTTGTTAACATCTATTCTTAGTGAATATAAAGATATATGTAAGTGCAAAGTATGTATTGAAGATATAAAAGCAATAACTTTAAATAATCTACAGCCCTTATATATTTCTACCGAAAAAGGCTATACTTACACCAAAATCAATGAATTGAAAATTCAATTTAAAACTACCGTTATAAGTGAAATAATTAAGTCAATTGATATAGTATATAACAATCCAAATCACTAACATCAATTGATATATCTTTTAATTGTATAGTATAAAAGCAAGTTAAAACAATTTTTAAGGATGATATATAATGTATAATAATCATAACCTATCATTAAGCTATAAAATACTTGAAAAAAAACTTGATTTTCAAAAAGAAAATTTATTAATTGCACTAGATCGAATACGAATTTCATGCATTGGAATATTATCTATTAATATGTATTATTTCTACTGCTACTTCTTCTTATTAAAAGATGTTAGTAAGCATTTTAAATTAGTATTACTATTTGTTCATTCAAGCGGATTTATTTTATCTTCATTATTTTTAATTTTTTATAAAAAGATAAAAATTTATAATAATATTTCTATATTACGGTTTATTTATAGATTATTTATTATAATACTGTTACTTGCTGGATCTCTTCCCCTTATTATTAATTATAAATTTGTAAATAGTATTGATTCATATGCAATCATGATGTTAATTTCAGCAGTATGGTTTCCTTTTGAACATATATTTATGATTACAGCTTTTATAATTAATCATATAATACTTATGTTAGGAATTAATATGCATTTTTCTAATAGCCTTATATCTATATTATCAAAACAAATTAATGCTAATACAATATTGTTAGCATCGATTCTATTATGTTATTCTTTGCATAAGAATAGATTAAAAGAATTTAGCAACAAATGTCATCTTATTGAAAGTGAGCATAATTTCAAAAAATTATTTAATGCAAATCCACAGCCCTTATTTATAAGCCAATACAAAGATGATAAAATTATAACTTCAAATAATAAGGCATCTATATTTTTAGGATATAGTAATGATGAATTTAATAAAATATCTTTAGGTGATTTATATAAAAATGAAAAAGATAAATATAATATGTTAGAGAATATTCTCAGTAAATCTAAGATTAAAGAATGTATTGTAGAGTATAAATGTAAATCTGGTAATATTAAATGGGTAATTACAAATCATGAATTAATTGAATATTATGGAGAAGAATGTATCTTAACAAGTATTACAGATATTACAGATTTAAAAAAAATTGAAGATGAATTATTAAATCGCGCCTCCATGGATTCACTTACTGGTGTTTTGAATAGATACTCTGGAATTAAAATTCTTGAATATAATCTTAGTCTTTGTAAGAATATAGGTGCTTCATTATCATTATGCTTTATAGATATAAATGATTTAAAATTAGTAAATGATACCTATGGACATAACGAAGGTGATATATTAATTAGAACGGTTTGTGAGGTGATACAAAAAAATATAAGTTCTTCAGATATTATCTATAGATATGGTGGAGATGAATTTATAATTTTATTTCCATTTAAAGATGAAACTTATGCTGAGAACATATGGGATTCTATACAAAATGATTTTCAACAATATAACTTTTCCCAATTGAAGCCCTATTCTGTTAGTGCGAGTCATGGAGTATTTGAATTTAATAATAGTATTGATTATACAACAGAAGAAATTTTACACTTAGCAGATAAAAAAATGTATTTAGAGAAGCTTATGAAAAAGTCATGATATAGACTTTATTTATATCATGACTTTTATATTAATTATTCTTTTTAATAAAACTCTATAAGCTAATAAGATTTTATTAAAAAGACTTAAATATTTCTTTTTTTGCGCCACAGACTGGACATTTTTCTACATTATCTCCAATTTCAGTGAAACCGCAAATTGGACATATATAGATAGTCTCACTACCTATATCTTTTTGCTGTTTTGCCATATCTTGTGCATCTTTGAACATCTTAGCATGAATTTTTTCTGCTTCTAAAGCATAGTGAAATGATCTTTGCGCATCAGATTCTTTTTGAAACTTAGCTGTTTCTAAATAAACAGGATACATTTGATCTATTTCATGTAATTCTCCATCAATTGCACCTTGAAGATTTTCAACTATATTTGTATGACCAAATACAGCTCCAGCAACTACTGTTTTATCTTCAACCTTATCATTTAGTACATTAAAATGATTCTTAGCATGACACCACTCTGCATAAGCAATTCCCCTAAAAAGTCTAGCTATATTTGGATACCCATCCTTTTCTGCTGAATCACCCCAAATAGTATAACGCATATGAGCCATACTTTCTCCACCATATGCTGAACTTAAAAAATCTACTGTCATCGCATTATTTACTGACATTATAAACACATCCCTTCATGATATATTATTATTATTTCAAAAAAGGAAATTTTAATTCATTTATATATAAACTTTCTATAAGCATAGGAAAATGGCTGATAAATACTTTATATTCTTATATTTTTTACATATATTTTTAATAACTATTATCCCATTGTTTGAATGACCCATGGAATTCCATAGGATATTATAGTCATTATTACTGTTGCGATTATTAAACCTACAAATATCGCTAAGGATGCCTTCTTTGTTTTTATTCCAAGTAATGACGCTATAAGTGCACCTGTCCATGCCCCTGTTCCTGGTAAAGGTACACCAACAAATAATGCAAGTCCCCAAAATTCATATTTCTGAATTTGCTCACTTTTAGCCATTGATTTTTCCTCTAATTTTTCAACTGTAGCTTTAAATAATTTGGTCTTTTTCATCCAATTAAATATTGGGGTAATAAAAAACAAAATGAATGGAATAGGAACTATATTTCCTAAAACGCATAAGAATATAGCTTTAAATACTCCTATACCTAATAAAGAGGACGCAACTAATCCACCTCTCAACTCTAAAATAGGTACCATAGATATTATAAACACTACAAGCTCCTTTGGCATAAAACTTAATGTGCTAGTAAACCAATTAATTAATGAATCTGTCATAATATGCTCCTTATACTATATATTTCTTTAAATTTTATTTTTAAAAATATGCTTATTTACATATATATAAGATTACATAATAAATACATAGTATTCAAGTCTTTATTTTTAATACTTAACAATCTTTTATTATAAATTGAAAAAAACTTATTTTAAATGAAAAATAGTCTAAGTTTTACATAATAAAAGAAACTCAGATAAACTGAGTTTCTAACATATTTTTTGATATTATAAATTTATATAAATTAGAACTTGTGAATAAATAATCCACTTCTAGGCTTTGGTTCAAACCATGTTGATTTTGGTGGCATTATTTTTCCACTATCTGCAATATCCATAATATCATCAGTTGTTGTTGCATACATAGAAAAGCTCACTTTCATATCTGTATCTGCTCTTCTTTCAAGTTCCTTTAATCCTCTTATCCCACCAATGAATTTTATTCTCTTTGATTTTCTTGGATCATCAATTCCTAGTATTGGTCTTAAAAGATTGTTTTGAAGAATTGATACATCTAATTGATCTACTGGATCTTCTGGATTAAATATTCCCTCTTTAGCCTCTAATAAATACCACTGTTTTTCTAAATACATTCCAAAAGTGTGTTTTTCTTTAGGCTTAACTGGTTCATTACTTTCAGTAACTACAAAAATTTCACTTACCTTATTTAAAAACTCTTCTCTTGAAAGTCCATTTAAATCTTTAACGGTTCTATTGTAATCTAAAACTTCAAGCTCGCTATCTGGATATGAAATAGATAAGAAATAATTAAACTCCTCTTCTCCAGTATAATCTTCCTTTTCTGCTCTTTTTATATGACCTACTTTTACTGCTGATGCAGATCTATGATGTCCATCTGCAATATATAAATATTCTACTGATTTAAATAATTCATTTATTTTAATTACTGTATTTTCATCATCCACGATCCATACAGTATGACATACCTCATCTTCTGATTTAAAATCATATATTGGTTCTCTCTTTATCCATTCATTTATAATATTTGAAATATCCTTGTTTTCTCTATAAGTTAAGAATATAGGTCCTGTATGAGCTTCACATTTATATACATGATTAATTCTATCTATTTCTTTATCTTCTCTTGTCAGTTCATGTTTTTTTATTATATTGTTAGTATAATCATCTATTGATGCACATCCAACAAGACCAACCTGGCTTCTTCCTTTCATAACTTGTCTATAGATATAATAATTAGGCTTTTCATCTTCTATATAAAATCTATTTTTAATCATACTATCTAGATTTTCTTTAGCCTTATCATACACCCTATCATCATAAGGATCTATATCTTTTGGTAAATCTATTTCTGCTTTATCTACATGCAAAAATGAATATGGATTATCCTTAACCATTTCCCTAGCTTCATCACTATCCATTACATCATAAGGAAGTGCCGCTATTTTATCCGCTAATTCTTTTATAGGTCTTATTCCTCTAAAAGGTTTAATAATTGCCATTAAAATTCCTCCTATATTTATAGCTTAGTAAAAAAATCCTTTATAACTGAAACTACTTCTTCTCCTATTCTATCTTGAGCTTCCATTGTTGATGCTCCTATATGAGGAGTGCAGCTTACTCTTGGATGATTAACTAAGATTTCATTTGTGTTTGGCTCTACTTCAAATACATCTATACCTGCCCCTGCAATTTTCCCACTATCTAAAGCTTCTAGTAAAGCTTCTTCATCTACAACTTTACCTCTTGCACAATTTATTATATAAGCCCCATCTTTCATTAAATTTAACTCTTCTTTTCTGATTAATGTCCCATTTTCTTTATCATAAGGAACATGTAGAGAAATAAAATCCGATTTTCTGAGTAAATCATTTAATTCCAAAAACTCATACTTTACATCATCTTGTTTTCCAAATACATCATTATAAATAACATTCATTCCTAATGCTGTTGCCTTATTAGCTAGGGATTTACCTATCCTACCCATTCCTATTATCCCTAAAGTTTTCCCACTAATTTCAATGCCTTCATATTTCTTCTTGTTCCATTCACCATTTCTCATAGTGTAATTTGATGTTCCTATAAACCTTGCCACTGCAAACATATGAGCTAATGCTAATTCAGCAACTGAGTCTGAACTGGCATTTGGAGTATTCTTTACGGTGATGCCTTGTTCATGTGCTGAATATATATCTATATTATCTATTCCAACTCCAGCTCTTATTATTAATTTTAATTTTCCACCTGATGCCTTTTCTAATACTTCCTTAGTTACTTTTGTTGCTGATCTTATAACTAAAGCATCAAACTCCTTAAGCTTTTCCCCTAAAATTACTTTATCATAATGCTCATCAGTAACACTAAAACCTAATTTTATTAATTCATTAATTGCATTTTCCTGCAAACCATCACTTACTAATATTTTGTACACGTTAATACCCCCAGTTTATTTAATTAATAATTGATAATTAACAATGGTTTCACAAAATAAAACCACTTACTCTGTTAATTGTTAATTATAATAATAAGAGTCTAGAATCTAATCTAAACCCTTATTTATACTTTCTAGCCACATTTATTGCTTATTACTTAAATATACTTATCTAAATTATTCTAATCCTAAAATATCATTTATATTAATTAATAACTCTTGTATTTCTTCCATTTTGCAATCTGCCATATGAGCAATTCTAAAAGTTTTATCTTTTAAACTTCCATATCCATTAGATATTTGGAAGCCTCTCTTTGCTAATTCTTTATTTAAAAATGAAACATCTATTTCTCTGTTATTTTTAACAGTTGTTAAAGTATTAGATAAATAATTCTCATCTGGAAATAATTCGAAATACTTTTTCGCCCATTCCCTAACTGCTTTTGCCATTTCTAAATGTCTTGCAAATCTATTTTCTAAGCCCTCCTTATTTAATATATAGTCTAGTTGATAATCTAGAGCATACATATGTGATATAGAAGGTGTTGATGGATATTGATAATCCTTCTTTTGTATATACTTATATAGTGATAACAAGTCCAAATAAAAACCTCTGTTAGGAACTTTCTCTGCTCTTTCCTTTGCCTTATTTGAAAAAGTGCATATTGCCATTCCAGGAGGCAGCCCTATTGCCTTTTGAGTTGAAGTTATACAAATATCTATTCCACATTTATCGACTTCTATCTTTGTTCCTGCTGCTGAACTTACTGTATCTACTATAAAAATAATATCAGAATATTTCTTTATGACTTCTCCTATTTTATCTATTGGATTCATAACTCCTGTAGATGTTTCATTATGAGTTACTGCTACCAAATCATAATTACCAGTTTTTAATACCTTATCAACCATTTCAGGCGTAACAGCTTTTCCCATTTCTACTTCAAACAAGTCTGCAGAAACATTATTCGAAGTCGCCATTTCATACCATCTCTTTCCGAATGCCCCAACGGAAAATACAGCTGCTTTCTTTGCTGTACAGCATCTTATAGCTCCTTCCATAAGTCCACTACCTGATGTAGTTGAAAGTAATATTTCACTTTCTGTGAAAAAAACCTTTCTTAAATTATTGCTTATTCTTCTTTGAAGCTCAGAAGCTTCTTTGCTTCTATGACCAATCATAGGTCTTGCCATTTGTTCTAAAACATCTGGCTTAACTTCTACTGGCCCAGGAATAAATAGCTTTTTATGCATTATGACTCTCCCCCATTATATTTTTATTTATTGCTTAATTTTATTATTGATAATTTTACTACTTTTTCGAATTATTAACAACTACTTTGTTAATAATTTACTAACTTTTTATCATATTATGTAATTATCATTAATTTGAACACTAGTTTAATAAATTGCAGAACAACTTATTTTAATTGATAACTGAAGATACTTTACTACGTAAAACTCAAGTGAAATAATTAAAGTCCATCAACTTCAGGCAATCTTCAGTAGATGGACTTTAATACTAAGTTCAGTAATTGTTAATCATTAATTATTAACTATTTTTCTATTGTTTATTATTTTTTAAAATATCTCTTATTTCTGTTAATAGCTCTTCTTCCCTTGTCTTTTTATCTTCCTGTGGTTTTGATTCTTCTTGTTTCTTTTTATTTAATTTATTTATAATCTTAATAAATATAAATACAGATAGAGCAATTATTATAAAGTCAACTACATTTTGTATAAATAATCCGTATGATATTACTATAGCATCACTGACACCTGGTACTGCCTCTTTTAAAGTATATGTAAGATCTTGAAAGTTAACTCCTCCTGTTAAAAGTCCGATTGGAGGCATTATTATGTCTTTAACTAATGATGAAACTATTTTATTAAAAGCTCCCCCTATAATAACTCCAACTGCTAAATCTAGTACATTTCCTTTCATTGCAAAATCTTTAAATTCACTTATGAATTTTTTCCCTTTTTCTTTCATTTAATTTCCTCCTTTAAATCACTTACTTTTCAAAAGTTAATATAGACTCTGTTTCTCTACAATATTTTACACATATACATTGTCCTAAATGTCTTGGGCACTTATAACATAGACATGTTTTATCATTACCACTACATCCTTTTTTATACTCAGGACAATACTTACAATTTACTCCATTTCCTACTGGCATAGATACACCCCCCAATCTTATTATACTTTTATTCTATTACAGCCTTACTTTAGTTAACAGTTGTAATAAAATGCGAAGCATTTTTCAGTTCACAGTTCACAAGGCACAGTTTACAGTTGTTTTGATTTTATAGGTAACAGGGAACAGGTATCAGGGAACAAGCTCAATTATAGTCTGCTACACCTAACTAAGTTTTTAATGTCCCTCATTAATTATTTTTTACCAATAACTTAATTCATTATTAATTTAAATTCTTAATATAAGTTGGCGAAGGTAAATAGACGGTGAAATAAGCATATAGCGAGAAATTAGAAGTACTTGATGAAGGAAGAACTACTTTGCCTTAGTGTTGTTGGTTCGTCTGAGCGCAGCGAGTTTAACCAAAACTCTTGGCATAGTAGTTCTCCGAGCCTAGTACTTCTTTGCGTAGCTATTTAGCTTATGAAACATATCTATTTATCGTAGCCTTTATATTCGCATTTTATAACAAAGTATTAGTAACCTATTTTTATTATCACCATATACTAATCTCATAAGAGGCTTTTCACTCATTAGTAGACTGAAAAACTTTTAACTCCCATCTATATAAACTTTTGGGAACTCTATTGTTCCCTCTCTCATTAAAATAAAAGAGATTCAAGCAATCCTGAATCTCTTTTTATTTTATAGAAATAGTTGAAATATTACAAGGAATATAACTCCAGGTATCCCTAAGAATCCTGCAATTAATGCTGTTACAGCATTTATCCCTATTGAAAAACCAAAATAAGAGCCTAAAATATTAGTAAAGTATAATAAAACTATACCTATAATTCCGTTTAGTAAAATTTTTAACGGCCATTTTAAAAATTTTATTAATAAATACAATAACACTAATCCTATTAATCCATATAATATCATATTTAAATCCATGTAAATCCCCTCCATTTAATATTATGCATTATTTAATAATATTATTAATCTATTTTTCTTAACTCTCTTTGTTTTGCCATAGTTATCAGATAATTATATCTAGTCTTTGCTACATCTTCGGCGTGAATTGCTAGTTCAATTAGTTGAGGATCACTTACAGAATTAAATAATGACCTTGCTACTTCCATCTCTATTACAGTTTCTTTAATAGCACTTAATAATTCTAAATCTTCCTCACTATATTCTAACTTATTTTTTTCTACATTTTGCATTAATAAATTTAAAATTGCTTTCTTATTCATTTTGACCCCTCCCAAATATTCTATATTAAATTAATTCCCATAATTTAACAAAAATATTCAGGAGAATAACTTTTTTATTACATAAGAGGGGCAAATACTCTTAATAAAGCTGTTATAAATTTATTAGACCACTTTACCTGGTGACAATCTTCTATTGTTATTAACCTACAAGATTCTAATGTTTTTATAAAATCTTCTTTAATTTCTACAAGTGATTTTGTTTTGTAAAGTAATACCCCACACTCAAAATGTAAATAAAGGCTTCTATAGTCCATGTTGATAGTTCCTATGACTCCAATTTCATCATCAGATACGAAGGTTTTTGAATGTATAAATCCTGGTGTGTACTCATATATTTTTACACCAGCCTCTATAAGTTGAGCATAGTAAGCCCTTGTAACCATATGGACATACCACTTGTCTTCCTTGTGTGGTGTAATTATTATAACTTCTACTCCATTTTTAGCCGCTAATGTTAATGCTGTCACTAATTCATTATCAACTATCAAATAAGGAGTTGTTATATATACATAATCCTTTGCCTTATTTATTATATTCAAATATACATTTTCCCCTACAGTCTCATCATCTAGGGGGCTATCTCCATAAGGCTGAACATATCCATCAGTTTCAAATACTTCTTTATAATTTACATAGGGTTTATATTTTTCATAATCATCTTTTTCTCCACAATTAAATTGCCATGACTGAAGAAACATCATAGTTAAATTCCAAACTGCTTCTCCTTTTATCATAAGTGCAGAATCTTTCCAATGACCAAATCTATTTATTTCATTTATATATTCGTCAGCTAAATTTATTCCGCCTGTAAAAGCCGTATGACCATCTATTACTGCAATTTTTCTATGATCTCTATTGTTCATTATTATTGATAGAAATGGTACAAATGGATTAAAAACTAAACACCTGATTCCCTTTTTCTTTAATTTTTCATTATATTTATATGGAAGCGTTCTAAGACATCCCATATCATCATATATTAATCTTACCTCTACACCTTCTTTTATTTTTTCTTCTAATATTTCTAATATACTATCCCACATTAGTCCTTCTTGAATTATAAAATATTCTAAAAATATATATTTTTGAGCCTTCTTTAATTCCTTTTTAAGTTCTTCGAAAAACTCTTCTCCAGGTGATAAGTATTTGGTAATTGTATTTTTATATATCGGACTTGCTGCATATTCATTTAAATATCTTATTTGATTTGCTATAGATTTATCTTCTTTTTGAATTTCATTTAAGATATGTTTATCCTGCATTAATAATGAGGATGTTTCATTATGTATATTTAACATTCTAGATCTAAATTTCTTAGTAGTCTTTTTCAAACCAAATAATAAATAGAACAATCCTCCAAATACAGGAACTAACAAAACAGGTACAATCCAAGCAAGCTTATAAGATGGATTATCTTTGGTACTAAAAATATATACAGCTGCTATTATACTTACTACCGAAAAAGCTGCATATAAATAAACAAACTCCTCAGTAACTTTCCATATAGCAAAAGTAAGTATTCCTAGTTGTAGTAGAATAAGTACCCCGACAATAATCATTCTACTAAATAAAAATTTCAATAAGTTACTCATACAGTCACCTTTCAATTATATTTTCTATATTTCTTTTCTTCCCTCCAGAGCTTTTGATAATGTTACCTCATCTGCATATTCTAAATCTCCACCTACAGGTATTCCTGATGCGATTCTAGTTACTTTTATATCTAAAGGCTTCAATATTCTTGATATATACATAGCTGTAGCTTCTCCTTCAATATTAGGATTTGTAGCTATTATAACTTCTTTAATATCTGCACTCATTCTTGCAACTAGCTCTCTTATTCTTATATCCTGTGGTCCCCTTCCTTGCATAGGGGATAGATTTCCGTGTAATACATGATATGATCCATTGTACTCTTTAACCTTTTCCATTGTCATGATATCTTTAGGTTGCTCTACGACACAAATTATATCCTTTTCTCTATTAGGATTTGAGCATATTGCACAAGGATCTTTATCTGTAAAGTTACCACATATTGAACAATATCTTATGGTTCCTCTAGCCTTTACTAAAGCTTCTGAAAATTCTCTTACTTCATCTTCTGGAAGATTTAAAACATATAATGCTAATCTTTGAGCTGTTTTTTGTCCAATACTAGGTAACTTAGCAAACTCTTCAATTAACTTTTCTATTGCAACAGGATAAAAATCCATAAAATCATCCTTCCCATTATTTGAATATATAAAAAGGCGAAACAACTTCGCCCTTTCCCTTATAACTTTATTTATAAATTAATTGTTAACTTTTCCTTATTAATTATCCATTATTAATGACTACAAATAATTGTAAAACTTTAACTATTAATCGTTAATTGCTAAAACAGTCCTGGTATGTTCATTCCACCAGTTAATTTCCCCATTTTATTTGCACTTTCTTCTTCCGCTTTTCTTAGTGCTTCATTTACTGCACTTAAAATTAGATCTTCTAGCATCTCAACATCATCTGCATCAACTACTTCTGGTTTTATATTAATTGAAACTACTTCTTTTTTACCATTTGCTTTTACAATTACAGCTCCACCACCAACTGAAACTTCAAATTCCTTAGTTTCAAGGTCTTTTTGCATTTGCTCCATATCCTTTTGAAGTTTTTGTGCTTGCTTCATTAGGTTGTTCATATTTCCTCCGCCAAATCCGCCTGGAAATCCTCCCTTTGCCATAAAAAATCCTCCTTTTTATCTCTTCTATCTTTTTTATCTTTTATAAAAACCTATTAACTATTATATAGTATTTTACTTTACTTTTCTATATTTAGCCCATTATTTATATTAGTTTTCATTGTTATTATTATTTCTATTTATTCTTTTTATTCAATAGTTTTAAATTGCGAAGCAATTTATATAGTTCACAGCGCACAATTCACAGTTCACAGTTTTTGGAATAAAGTAACAGGGAACAGGTTATGATATAAATTGCAAAGCAATTTATAAATGAAAGAATGAAAAAATTAAAACAACTGTGCACTGTGCCTTGTGAACTGTGAACTGAAAAATGCTTCGCATTTTAAAACTATTATTCATCTAAAATATCTACTATATCAGACCCTAAAGTTTCTAAAAGCATATCTGCTGTTGATTTCTCATCACTTGAACTTTCTTCTACTTCAAACATAACTTTTATATCTTCTCTAAATATTTCTGCTAATACTTCTTGTATTACAGATTTGTACTCAGGCTTTTCCAATCTATCTTTATTGAATTTATATTGGTCCTCATACTCTATAGTTAGAATTCCATTTTTACATTCTACAGGTTTTCCGGTAAGAATAGATGCATATACTATCATCGCTCTTCTAGCCTTAAACCTTTCTAAGATATCTTTCCACGACCTTTGTATATCATTTAATGTTACTTTTGAATTTTCATTCGCCATAACATTACTGGTTGTTATTCTTTTGGTTTCTCTAACTGGCTGCCTTTTTGTTACTTCCTCTTTACTATTTACTTTATCAGTAGTATTACTTACTACCTTAAGGCTTCCATTTTTCAATCCTTCTTCTAATTTATTTATTCTAGTTAATATAACTTCATTTGATGTGTCATACTCAATTTTACACATTTTAATTATCGCTAACTCCAAATATAATCTTGCTTGTTTACTTATTTTAGCATTAGATTCTGTTTCTTGAAGAATTCTTATATATCTCATTACTTCTTCTGCTCTAATTTTACTAGCTTGCTCTTTTATTAGTGATATATTTTCTTCTGACATATCTAGTACTTCTTCTGGGTTATTAGTTACCTTAGCCATTAAAATATTTCTGTAATGTGCTATCAAATCCTTTATAAATAGGTAAATATCCTTTCCAGCATAAACAACTTCATCTATTATACTTATTGATTTTTCTATATTTCTTTGAGTTACAGAATTGGTTAAATTAAATAAATTATCATTAGTTACAAGTCCAAGCATACTTACAAGAACATCATATTGTACTGCTCCATTTCCCATAGATATTGCTTGATCTAAAATACTAAGTGCATCTCTCATTGCTCCATCTGATACTCTTGCAATTAAATTTAAACTTTTGTCATCTGCAAGTGCATTTTGTTCATTAACAATTTTTCTAAGTCGTTCTGTAATTTCATTATTATTTATTCTTTTAAAATCAAATCGTTGGCATCTAGATAATATAGTTATAGGAAGTTTCTGCGGGTCTGTGGTAGCTAAAATAAATATTACATTATTAGGTGGTTCTTCTAAGGTCTTTAAAAAAGCATTTACTGCACCAATAGATAACATATGAACTTCATCCATTATATAAACTTTATGTCTTGCTTCTTGCGGTGGATACTTTACATCATCTATAATATCCCTAATTTTATCAATACCATTATTTGAAGCTGCATCTAATTCGGTAACATCAATTGCTAACCCTTCATTTATTTTCCTGCACATATCACATTTATTACAAGGCTCTCCATCTTTTAAATCTAAACAATTTAAAGCCTTGGCAAATACCTTAGCTGTTGTTGTTTTCCCTGTTCCTCTTGTTCCACAAAAGAGATATGCATGAGCAATTCTATTGTTTAATATTTGATTTTTAACTGTTGTAGTTATATGTTCTTGACCTACAATATCATAAAAGTTTTGTGGTCTCCATTCTCTATATAAAGCTGTATATCCCATGAATTACCCTTCCTTATGTTAATTTCTTTATTTATATTATAGACTAAAGAACAATAATAATGAATAATGAATAAATTAAAATTATTCAAATTCTGATTCTAACTCAAATTCAATGTTGGATAATGTATCATTAAGAAAAGAAGCTTTTTCATTATAATTACTGTTTAGGAAATGTGAATACAATATATCCACCACCACTAACATAGGAAATTGTGGAGATATTACATTTCCTATAGCTAGATTCTTAGTTACGGCAATTAAAACTATTTCATTACAGAAGTCATGAAGAGAAAAGTCATTATTAGATGTTATTATAATTGTTTTTGCTTTTCTTAATTTAGCCTCCTTTAATGAGTTTAATACTATCTTAGTTTTACCACTTACAGTAAATCCAATTACCAGAGTATCTTCATCTATTAAAACTGAATTCATCTGCATTATGTGTGCATCTACTACAGATTCTACATTTAATCCTAATCTCATGAACCTTATTTTAAACTCCATAGCTACGATTCCAGAACTTCCAATTCCATATACATACACTTTTTTATATTTTAGAAACATTTCAGAAATTCTCTTAAGCTGAGCTTCATCTGTAAGAGTATAACTTTTATCTAAAAGTTTTTGATAAGTACTTAAAACTTTCTTTTTTAGCTTCCCTACGTTTTGTATTTCCTCATTAAATGTTTGTTCATATCTATAAATAAATTCTCTATATCCCTTAAATCCACACTTCTGAGCAAATCTTGATAGGGATGCCTTTGACACAAATAACTTACTAGAAACACTTTCCGCAGAAAAGTCTTGTTTTTTATTATTATGTATAAAAAAGTCTGCAATTGTTGCTTCCGTATTTGTAAAGTTACTATATAAAGTTTCCATTAACGGTATTATACTCTTATCTTGACTTTGCATTTCTACTCAACCCCCGTTTATAAAGTTTTTTTAAATAAAGAAATCTATTTGGAATTACTTAATATCATAATACCAAATAGATTATCTTATTTAAAATTTATTTTATAAATTGTTATAATCGTTAAAGTTTACATCAATATCCATACCTATTTCAAACATTCTCTTCCATGGCGTTGTTATACTATTAATATTAAGTTTACAAACTTTTGATATATTAAGCTTATTATATTCTTTTAAAAGTAAGTCCCTTATAGTATTTTCTACATACATCTGCTTATCCTTGAAGTTGTAATAACTTATATCATTATTAGGAAGATACTCTTTTATAACTTCTTGCCTTACCTTGGATTGGTAAAGAACATCTTCAACTATACGATATATAAGATGCTTTATTTGACTTCCCTTATTTGAGCTTAAGCTATATATCCCTGAAGACAAAACAGTTCCCAAAGTATTACAATTAGTATTCCATCCTGCATATGCTGTTAATTTAGATAAAACTCTAAGTCTATCTAAATAATTTATTAAAGTTAAATCTCCACCATTAGCAAAAGCTGAATCACTCAATATTACCATTTTACCACTTTTTATATAACTTTCAATTTTATATACAAAGTCTAAAAGATTTCTATATGATGTATAAGTAAGATCAATATCTAAAATCTGATCTGAGGCTTCCTGCATATATTTTCCTGGGGAATTTATAGCTAATATCAAGTCAGCCTCACTAGAATTGTCAATTAGTTCCCCACCACAAACTCTTACATGATACTTAAGACTCTCATTCATAGGTCTATCTTCATATAAAGGAATTATATTAGGGCCAAACGTAGAAGAATAAAATGCATATATCTTAACAGTCCTACCTAAAAAGTCATTTAAGCATCTTGCTAGTAAAGAACTTCCTACCTCGTCTGCTCCAGGATATATATAAGATTTAAATTCAAGGTTTTTATTTTTTATAAAATCTAAAACTATTTTTTGTGAAATAGACGTATATCCATATTCTGACGAATCATCTTGTGGAATAACTAAAAAATCCAAAGTTCCATCTTCTAGAAGCTTTGCTACTTCAATATTTATATATTCATTGAATTCTCTTCTACTCTCATAATCTAATACAATCTCTTTAGGAATCTTTATTGACTCTAACTCCTCTTCCTCTATTTTGTTAATTCCAGCCCTTAATCTTTTATCTATAAGATACTTACTTCTAAAGAGATTGTATCCATAATCAGCATAATAATCTGGCTCTTCTTCAGAAGAATTATATTGAGGAGATCTCATAATACAATTAAATGCATAAACTTTTATATTAGGATTAATTTCTTTTATTCTTCTTAAATTTTTAATATATCCTTCAGCTTCATCCTTAGTTAAATGATGTAATCTTGAAGGAATAAGTCCTCCATAAATAAGCATATCAATTGAAAGCACTGCATAACTACATTCTTTTGCATTTTCAAATACAAAGTCCCAAAGTTTTGATACTTGTCCTGGAGTTTTCTTGTCTCCTAATATATATTTATCAGGAGATATAAGTTTAATATCTTTCTTAGCCGATGTAATAAGTT
Source organism: Clostridium sp. C8 (assembly GCF_001010885.1). Taxonomy (NCBI): domain Bacteria; kingdom Bacillati; phylum Bacillota; class Clostridia; order Eubacteriales; family Clostridiaceae; genus Clostridium; species Clostridium sp. C8. The sequence continues at coordinate 28,290 of NZ_LBMX01000092.1, forward strand.
TAGGAAAATCACTATTACAAGGTCTCTCATCTAATGGAATAAATAGTATATTCATCATTTTATTAAATTTATTGCCTGATCTAAGGCCTTCGCTCCATCTATTGTTCCATATATCCTCATATCAATTACTCCTAGTGGCTTCCCATCAAAACTATTTTGTATGTCTTTTACTGCAAATTTTAACTGTGGTGCTACAAGTACTACATCAACATCTTCCTTAGTATTCTTTGCTTCAGTGCTAGATAATGCCCATATTCTTGCTTCCATATTTCTTTCTAATGCAACCTTTTTCATTTTTTCTACAAGAATTGATGTAGACATTCCTGCATTACAAACTAATAAAATGTTCATCATATTATAAAGCCTCCTTATATAAATGCATAAATTTTTGTGCTAATATCTTAACCAGTTCTGCATTCATAAGCTGATCTTCTGCGTGTATAAGCAATAGAGATATATTAAGTGGATCTCCTGAAGCCTCCATTTGCACAAGTTCCATATGCTTTTTATGTCCTTGTACCAAATAATTATCAGCTTCCTCAAACATTTCCTCTAAAAGGTCGAAATCTTTGTTTTCACATTTATTTATTATCTCCATATACTGTGACTTTGCTGCTCCTACATTAGATATTATTTCAAATGCACTAAGCTCATTATTCTCCATAAATATTCTCCTTAACTATATTTTTTAAAACTTCTTTTATAGAAGGCATATAAAAATCTGCATTTCCAAGATTATGTTTACCTATAAAATATGATGTCTTTGAGTGTTTGAACATAGAACAATCACTTTCAGAATCTCCTATAGATATTATTTCTGCATTTGGATATATTTCTTTAAGTGCCTTTCCCTTAGAAACACCCTTGGGAATTATTTCTAATGTCTTATCTGAAGTTTTAATTGCATCAACATCATCAAAATTTTCTTCAATATATCTTCTAACATTATTTATTTCATTGCTATCCCCAATCATAAGAAATATTATTACTGGCTGATAGTAAATAACCTCTGTAAAGTCATCTAATATATTAGATGAGTTATAGAATTCTCTTGGAAAATCAGCACCTCTTTCATTATGCCAGTATCTATTACTTATAGTATTTAGTTCCACTCTAAGATTTCTTTCCTTTATATATTCATATATCTTAAGAGCTGTTTTCTTATTTAATATTCTTCCTTTAATACTATTGTCATCCTGTAGCACAGCACCATTTTGAGAAATTCTATATTTTATATTTAAATCATATTTTTGAGCTATATGAATTATATCGTGATCCAATCTTCCAGTTACCACTACTACCTCGTAACCATCATCTTGTAAAACTTTAAGTAGGTTAAGAGTTTCTTGTCCTCCTATTATCTCATTCATTTCATTGATTAATGTGCCATCTAAATCTAGTGCTAAAACTTTAGTCATTATCTATCATCCTTTGCTTGTTTGTTATTGCCACGAAAGGCATATATATTAATACTGATATTATTAAAATGATTACAGCTATTAATGCTGATACTATATGTCCACCTGTAGCAAAGAAAGCACTTAAAACTGGTGGCGTCGTCCATGGAACCAATATATAAGTATGAGCCATTACTCCTAATGATGTTGTCAAGGTTCCTATTGCAAGTCCTACAAAAGTAGATAAGATCATTGGAATTATTAATATTGGGTTCATCACGACCGGAAGTCCAAACATTATCGGTTCTGAAATATTAAATAATGCTGGTATAAACCCTATCTTAGCAATTTTTTTATAATCTTCTCTACGAGATATTATGAAAATTGCAATAATAAGAGCAATCATATTTCCTGCTCCCCCCATAAATGCAACAGAATCTAAAAAAGGCTTAGTCATAATTCCTTGTAATGCTTGTCCAGCCGATGCTGCCTCAGCATTCTGTGTTAATGAAACAAGATATATTGGCTCTAAAATAGGATTAAAAATAAAGGCGGAATGTATTCCTAATCCCCAAAGCAACATATAAAGCAAATAAATTACTCCTAAACCAAATGTAGAATTAACAACATTTGTGAAAGGTGTTTGTATAGACTTAAATATAAGATCATTTAAAGGAAGTTCAAAGTAATTTGTAAACATCTTTAAAGTTCCAAATATTAGTAAAGTTATAATAACAGGTATTAATTTATTAAAAGATCTTGAAATTGATGGTGGTACACTATCTGGCATTTTTATAATCAAGGCATCAATATTTGATAACCCTCTTATAATTTCTACAGTTGCTATTGCAGAAATAAAAGCCATAAACATGGCAGCAGCTCCAGTATAATAAGTGTTTATATATTCTATTCCTAAATTTCCATCAAAATTTATTGGCATTAATATGAAAAGTACTACAACTGCTATAGATGGTGTAATTGAAGTCTCGGATTTATAATGTTCTGCTAAGGATTTAGAAGTTGTAAATGTTAAAAGTATTGCCATTATAGACATAGTTGCAGGAACTATAGAAGCTCCTAGCTCTGTAAGTTTAGTAAATGGCATTCCAAAAAGTTTATTTGTAAAACCATTTTCTCCAATAAATACGTTATTTATAAGTATAAAGAAAGATCCTGCAATCATAATAGGAAGTATTGCCACAAAACCATCTCTTATTGCAGATAAATACTTATTAGAAGCAAGTTTATTTGCTATAGGAAGAAAGATCTCTTCAATTTTATTCATAAATTTATTCATAATATTTCTACTCTCCTATCTTTTTTATCTCATTAATAAATTTCTCAGTTATAACTTTCGGACGAGTTATAATAGATCCAACTACCACACTATAGCATCCAAGTTCAAGTACGCGTTTAGCCTTTTCAGGTGTATCTATATTTCCTTCTGCAATAACCGGCTTCGAAACTGAATTAATAATATTTCTTATAAGTTCAAAGTCATTTGTATCTATATGAATACCTTTACTTTGAACTGTGTATCCTACTAATGTAGTTCCTATAAAATCAAAACCTATTTTATCAGCGTAAATAGCTTCATCATAAGTAGAACAATCTGCCATAAGTAATACATTGCCATATTTTTCTCTAATTTTATCAATGAATTCTTTCAAAGTAATATTACCAGGTCTTAATCGGTCTGTTGCGTCCAAAGCTATAATATCTACTCCTACTTCAATAAGCTCATCTATTTCTGTCATTGTTGGAGTAATATAAATATCACTATTTTCATAATCCCTTTTAACTATTCCTATAATTGGAACATCAACATTTCTTTTTATTTCTAATATATCCTGATTAGAATTAGCTCTAATCCCTACCGCTCCTCCTTGTACTGCTGCTTTAGCCATTCTCCCCATAATAAAAGATGAATGAAGTGGTTCATCTTCTAATGCTTGGCAAGATACTATTAGCCCTTTATTAATATTTTTCATATTATTCCCCCTATTATTTTACATAATAAAAAAGTACTTTTTCTTGAATTCATTTTAAGTTGTTCTGTATTTATTTTCAATTGATATCGTTCATTTAGAAACTACTTTCTAACAAAGTTAAAAAAGCTCCATACTTTATATATAAAATAAAAATATAGTGAAATTAAATTCAGAAAAAACAAATAAGGATATTCCATTTTTATATAATAGAATATCCTTATTTCTAATTTATATGGTCTTTTTAATTATAATTATCTCAGTAATACAAATTAATACTCCTACAATACCAACCATTATAAATGATAACTCTAAATAAACTCTATCTCCTATGAACCCACATATAGGAAATAAAATTATCATCATTATAGAATAAAACATACTTTCAACCGAAATAATTGTTGCCCTTTGATTTGATTCCACCATAGAATTTATCAAATTACTACTTATCGGTTGAAGTATTGATGTTAAAAATCCTATTCCTAAGAAAAATACTATAGATAAATTCCCTTTGCCAATTCCCATAAAAATTGTAAATACACTTATACTAATTGAAATTATTATCCATCCTAAAGATTTATATTTTTTATATATTTTACTGCTTAAAATAGCTCCTAAAGATGAAAATATTCCATTAAATAAAAATATTATAGAAATACTAATCCTTGAATATTCCATATCATTAAATAATTGTTGCCCATAAAAATAAACGATTGCTGAAAAAGTATATATCAATGGAAAAAATATTAATATATTAAGAAGCCTTTTATTATTTTTAACTATATCTATAGATTGCTTTAAATGATTAATAATACTAATACTTTGATTTTCTTTTCTTATAACATCTACTTCAATAAACCTAGTAGAAAGAACTAATGATATTGATCCTATAACAACTGCTGTAATATAGCTAATAGAAAAATCTATTTGTGAAAGAATTCCTCCTATAAATACTGCCAACCCTTGTGATACCTCTATTATTAAGTTTATTTTTCCATTAACCTTTAAGAATTCTTCTTCTCTATCTAGCTTTTTAAGAGTATCATAAATTAATGCTTCTTCTGACCCTGAATTTAAGTTATATCCCCAAGCTGACAATATAAATCCTATTGCGAATCCCATAAAAGAATTAGAAAATAACATAATAATTGCAGAAATTAATGAGGTTATCCTCCCTATTATAATTATCTTCTTTCTCCCAAATAAATCAGCTAAAGCCCCTGTTGGTATTTCCGAAATAAATCCTGTTATGTGAAATATACCTTCAAGTAATCCTATTTGAGCTAAGGTCATACCTTTAAATCCTAAGTATAATACCCATATTGCAGATGTTATATCAAAGGCTGAAAAAAACTTATATATATAATCATTTTTAATATTTACACTTAATCTATTCATTTAAATCAACTCCAAATCTTATATTTTTATGCATAATAAAAGACCCTATAAAAAAATGGGCCTGATTGGAGTTACTATATATATTACAAGTTATAGAATAGTTCCTTGTAATTCCCTACTAAAAAAGGGCATAGTAATCCAATTTTCAAAAAATACTGCTGTTTTTGAAATTGAACTACTAGATAATATCTCAAATTTTATTCCCTTTGTAGAAAACTTCATGGATCTATTCCTCCCTTCTTACTTTAAATATAATATATTAATAATATATCATATATCTCTATATATCAAGTTACTTTTATTCTTAATAATCAACAAGCGATTTAAAATAATTTAAAATATATTGATTCCTTAACTTAAAATAGATTGCTTTATAGTTCAATACTTTTTAAGATGATGTTAATTTCAACTTATGCTATAATGTAATAAAATTATTCACATTAGAAGGTGAAATTAAAATATAATTTAGAGGTGAGTACATGACTACAAATTTTATATCAAAGGCAGATAATTTATTTAAAGAGACATTAAATGATATTCTTGCAAATGGAGTAAGCACTGAAGGTCACAAGGTAAGACCAAAGTATAAAGATGGTACCCCTGCACATACAATATATATAAATCAAGTTGTTGAAAAATATGATATTTCTAAGGGAGATTTTCCTATTACCACCTTAAGACCTGTAGCATGGAAGTCAGGCATTAAAGAAATTTTATGGATATATCAGAAGGCATCTAATGAACTTTCAGTATTAGAGGAAATGGGTATTAATTGGTGGAGAGACTGGGAAGTTAATGGTACAGGAACAATCGGTCAAAGATATGGTGCTACTGTAAAGAAATATGATTTAATGAATAGATTACTAGATGGATTAAAAAATGAACCTTATACTAGAAGACATATTATAGATTTATATCAATATGCAGATTTCGAAGAAACTCCTGGCTTAAATCCTTGTGCTTTTCTTACTGTTTGGTCTGTTAGAGATGAATATCTTGATGTAACACTTCACCAAAGAAGTTCTGATTATTGTACAGCAGGACATATAAATAAGATCCAATATGTTGCCTTAATGATGATGGTAGCAAGACATGTTGGATTAAAGCCTGGTGTATTTATGCACGTTGTAGATAACTTACATATTTATGATAGACATGTAGAACAAGCAAAAGAATTAATAGAAAGAACTCCTAGTAACAAACACCCTCAATTAATACTTAAAGAAGGTAAGACAAGTTTCTACGATTTTACTATTGATGATTTTGAAATGGTCGATTACGAACCTGTTAAACCACAACTAAAATTTGAATTGGGGATATAATATTATGATAAGCTTAATAGTTGCAATGGATAAAAATAATGGAATTGGAAATAAAAATAAGTTACTTGCTCATATTTCTGAAGACTTAAGGTACTTTAAAAAAGTAACTGATGGTCATACAATTGTAATGGGATATAACACATATATGTCATTACCTAAAAGGCCATTACCTAATAGAAGAAATATTGTTCTTACTACTAAAGATATAAAATTAGAAGGTGCTGTAGTAGTTAATTCTATAGAAGAACTATTAAAATTATTAAATGCTGAACAAGAAACCTTTATATGTGGTGGTGCCAGCATTTATAAACAACTGCTTCCATATGCAGATAAGCTTTATATTACTCATATTTTTGATGAATTTGAAGCTGATACATATTTCCCAGGAATTACTGATGAATGGGAAATATCAGAAAGCATCTGTCATAAGGAAAATATAAACCATAAACATCCTCATATATTTACTATATATACAAAAAAATCTTAATATATTTTAATTAGTAATCTACTTAATTTCTATATGCCAATAAAAAACTAAAGGAAGGAAATTATAAAAAATTATTCATATGGTAATCTTTTTATAATTCTCTAAAGAATAAAAAGAAAACGAGGGTATTCCATAAGGAATTCCCTCGCTTTCTTTGTCCTATTGTATGTTAATCCTATTGAAGAGTAACCTTTACTAAATAAATATTATATATTTATAAAACATTTATTTTTGTTCATTACATTAAAAAAACCCTTCTCTTGGTTAGAAAGGCCTAAAATTAAAACCGTGCACCTAGCTTTGACAGTAACTTATAGGCGTTACTATGTAGTTAGCTCTGGCAAGATTTATCCATATCACACGCAGTAATCGCTTATCGCTGCTTCCTTCCGGACCTGACGAGGTTCACGCACTTACGTCGTATGGGACCTTACCATCAACACCACTTGCATAGGCAGACCCTACAAGTTAAAGCCTAAGCTAGGAATTCAACCCCGCTATAGCGGATTGCGGGTTACAGGGCACCGCTGACTCCCCATCTAGCACGGCTATGGCGGAGAGAAGGGGATTTGAACCCCTGATAGAGTTTCCCCTATACACGCTTTCCAGGCGTGCTCCTTCAACCACTCGGACATCTCTCCATAATATAGTTATTTAATTTTAACTACTGCTATATATTATCATATACTAATTCATATTGCAACATTTAAAACTTTACCATATTTCTATTGATTATTATTTATTAATCTTTAAAATTTATACTTATATAATAATAAACCAAAAGATAAGTAAAATTACCCATCTTTTGATTATATACATATTAAATATTATATAGACCTTTTTTTCTTACTTACTACAAAAATTAAAACTATGCCTAATAATATTCCTAATAAGCTTACTATTTGAGCTGTCCTTAATCCCATAAACATTAAACTATCAGTTCTTAATCCTTCTATAAAGAATCTACCTATTGAATATAAAATCATATATCCCCCAAGTATGATTCCATCTTTTCCTTCTTTCTTTTTAAGAAGTACATATACTAATATTAAACAAACTAGTATATTCCATATAGATTCATATAAAAATGTTGGATGATAATAAGTTCCCTTTATCAACATTCCATTTTGAATAAACTCTGGAAACTTGCTTATAAATTCTTTTGATACAGGACCTCCATGGGCTTCTTGATTCATGAAATTTCCCCATCTGCCTATTGCTTGTGCCAATATAACTCCAGGCATTATAACATCTACATATCTTAAAAAGTTTATCTTTTTATATCTTGCGAATATATATCCTGATAATAAAGCAGCTATAACCCCTCCATGTATGGCCATTCCACCATTTCTTACATTAATCACATCCATAAATGAGTGATAATTTTGATATTCAAACGCTACATAGTATAATCTCGCTCCAATTATTGATATTGGAAATGTAACTAAAAATGCATCTATTATAATATCATAATTTAGTTCTTTTTTCTTAGATAGAATGTATATTAACAGCATTGCTCCTAATACTCCAAGTGATATTATTATTCCATACCATCTTATTTCTAAACCAAATAATTCAAAAGCTACTGGATTCATCCTCTTTCCTCCTCTAATAGTAATTATTTTAATTATATTACTTCATAGGTAATTATACCAATTAAATATAAATAAAATATAAATAAATTATAAATTTATAAAATATAAAACTTAAGATTTATTTCTTTTTTTCGTAAAAAATGAAGTTAATAAATCACTACATTCTTGACTATAACACCACTTTATATCTACATACCAATTAAAAATATCATAATCAATTAAATTTATTACAGATCCGCAAGCCCCCATATCCTTGTTAAAAGTCCCTATAAATACTCTTGATATTCTACTTTGTGCTATTGCTGATATACACATAGGGCAAGGTTCTAAAGTTACATACATATCACAGCCTGATAATCGCCAATTATTTAACTTTTTACAGGCCTCTTCTATTGCTAATATTTCTGCATGAGCTGTTGGCAAACTTAAACTTTCCTTCAAATTATGTTGCCTTGCTATAACTTCACCATTCTTAACTATAACTACTCCAACAGGTACTTCTCCCTTATAATATGCAGTTTTTGCTTCTTCTATTGCAATATCCATGTAATCCATATATTTTCTCCCAATAAAAGATAATGAAAAAATGAAAGAATGAAGGAATGAAAAAATTATGGTAAAAAATCCTTAGAGGATTTTAAAAAGGATATTTTCATCTACTTCAAGCAAGCTTCAGTAGATAGGGCTTCATACTAAGTTCAGTTATCGTTACACTCAACTTCACTAAGTATTCATTCCTACACCAACTAAACTTAAGCTTTACGTAGTAAAACATCCCCAACTCTTTCACTTTTTCACTCTTAACTTTTCACCTATAAATTGCTTCACAATTTATATCTAACCTGTTACTTGTTACCTGTTCCAGATTCCCTTATCCCATAAACTGTGAACCGTGAATTGTGCACTGTGAACTGATTAAGTAAATATTCTAACCTTTTTAATTCTATTTTTATCCACTTCTTCAACCACAAATCTAATATTATTAAGTTTAACTTCTTCTAATTGTTCAGGAAACCTTCCTAATTCTCCTATTACCAATCCACCTACAGAATCAAACTCTTCAGATTCCATAGCAACACCTATCAAATCTCCTATATGATCTAGTCTAGCACTTCCATCAACTATATATTCATCTTCCTTAACTACAACTATATCGCTATTTTCGTCATCATATTCATCTTCGATTTCTCCTACAACTTCTTCAATTAAGTCTTCTATAGTGACTATACCAACATTTCCACCATATTCATCTAGTACAACTGCCATATGATTTCTATTCTTTTTCATTTCATTAAACAACTCTGTAATTTTTTTGAATTCAAAAGTATAATAAGGTTCTCTCATGTAATCTGAAACCTTAAAATTTTCTTTACTTTGAGCTGCTATTATTAAATCTTTAACATTTAGTACTCCTATAACATCATCTATATTTTGATTATAAACTGGTATTCTTGAGAATTGCTCAGTTTTAATAACATTTATGACTTCATCATAAGTAGAATTAATATCTACTGCTACTACATCAACTCTTTGAACCATAACATCTTTAACTTGAGAATCTGCAAATTCAAAGACATTAAATATCATTTCTTTTTCTACATCCTCAAGCACACCTTCCTCTTCACTAACTCCTACCATTGTCTTTAATTCTTCTTCAGTTATAAATGGTTCATTAGCTTTTGGATCTCCACCTAAGATTTTTATAAATAACCCCGATATAGCTGAAAATACAACTACAAAAGGTCTAAATAATTTCACTATTACATTTATAGGTTTACTTACCTTCAACGCTACACTTTCTGAGTTTTGTTTAGCTATAGATTTTGGAGTTATTTCACCAAATATAAGAACTAATATAGTCATTACAATAGTCACAACACCAACTGAACCTTCTCCAAAAGCCTTAACAGCAACTGATGTTGCTAATGCAGAGGCACCTATGTTGACTACATTATTTCCTATTAATATTGCTCCTAATAACCTACTTGGATCTTCTGCAAGCTTTTCAACTAGCTTTGCTCCTTTAACTCCTTCTTCTACCATATGTCTTATTCTAATTTTACTTAGTGCCATTAAGGCAGTTTCTGACATAGAGAAAAATCCTGACATCAACAATAATATTACTAATAATACTATCTGCCACGTATAACTCTCCAAATTAATTCACACTCCTAAATTAAATATTTTTATTTTATTATATCATATATTAAAATCCATAATTTATTTTAATATAACTTCCAATAAATATTCTATACTATATGATATTTGCCATATATAACTTATATAATTAAAATTTTTTATTTATATAAAAAATCTATCTTTTAATTCACAGCTAATAATATTTTATCCACAACTTAGCTTCATTTTCATGTATATCCTGTGTATAACCTTGTAAATTATCTACATTACTAAATTTTACTTAAAAAACTAAGCATATACTGAATACTATCATTTTTATTACACAGAATAAAGTGGAAAGGTGGTGAAAAAATGAAAAGATTTCTTTCAGCATTTTTAATATCCTTTTATTTGATTTTTAATACAATTGGGTTAAAGTGCGCTTTTTCTCAGAGTAATATATATGCACAAGGTATTTATACTTTATCTGATTTTAATACATCAAAAACTAGTACTTTCACTATTCAAAATGTTTCTAGAACTGAACATATGTATTTATTTGTTTTTGACGAAAACCTAGGTGTAGTAGAATTATTAAGATTACCACCTAATTCACCGAAAGTTGATACAGTCCCCATCAATCCTGACTATACCATATTACTAATTGGTAAAGGAGAGCTATATTTAACACCTATTAACGCTTAATAGTTATTCTGTTTTAAAAAACTTAAAAATAAACTTCATAAAGTTTTGTGTCTTAAGTACAGAGAAAGGATTGATAGTCATTATGAAGAAGTTTATTCTTACAATTTTATTCTCTATATATTTATCATTTAATATAATTGGTTTAACACCTGCACTAACTAATCCTAAAACCTATAAACAGGGCATTTATAGCTTATCCGATTTTAATATCTCGAAAAATAACACTTATTCAATTAGAAATTCTTCAAAAACTAATGATATCAGGGTGTTAATTTTTGATGAAAATTATCTTTTACTTCAAAACGTAAGTCTGCCTAAAAACACACTAGATATAGATACCACACTTCCGCTAAACCCTGAATACTCATTAGTAGTGATTGGAAATGGAGAACTAACTATTACACCTAAATAATCATGAATACTAAAGTTATTATTCTTATCATTGAAAGTTATTTAATATAGTATATTTTAATCACTGCTAAATTAATCTTTAAATTTTATATAAAAAACAAAAGCATTCAATCCTTTATATTACAAGGTTTGAATGCTTTGTGGTATCCCCAACAGGGATCGAACCTGTATCTGTCCCTTAGGAGGGGACTGTTCTATCCATTGAACTATGGAGACATAATCAACAAATAAATTGTATAATAACATTAATTATATGTCAACATTATCCTACTACTATAATATACTCCATAGCCATTATTTATTCTTTTACCTTTTTAACTATCACATTGTTTGGCTTCACAATAAACTCTATTGAAACATTCCTACTAATAGAATTCATTTTTATTTTTGTTACTATAAATACTTCATATATTTTCTCACATCCATCTAAAGTTTTTAATTCTTCTATATCTACTATTTCACACTTTTCAATATTGTATCTTATATTACTTCCATATAAAACACATAGTCTATTTTCTATATATGGATTTAGAAGATTAAGTATGATGCTTTCTTGCATAATAATTTTACATTTCTTCTTTCTAATAAGAGAATTTCTTCTTTCTTCTACCCACTTTTCTTCTTCATCTTCCTCAAGTTCATATTCATCATAATCATCTATATATTTATAATTTTTTAATTTCCCCCAATTTTCAACCTTATAAAACTCCTCATATCTTGAATTAAATTTGATAAATATATCTGCTTCATCTAAATTATTATGTTTTTTAATTAATTCTAAGTCGCCTTGTCTTATAGCTGTAATAGCTATAGGTATCTCTTCTCTAAAAATTTTATTTCTTATTTCTATTTTATTCTTATCCCTTTCAATTCCATCTACATTCAAATATAAACATAAAACGTAATTGCTACCATTTTGAAACCATCTAGCAAATACCTCATCCCTCTTATTACTTATATTAGATTTATCATAATGCTTAGCTACTGTTACTAATATCTCGCCGGTTTCATCTGAATGAGTAACTGTATATTTACGTGGAATTATAGGCCCATCTTGTGATATTCCACTCTTGAAATCAACCTTCAGTTTCCCCTGGTTTCGCTTATTCAAACCTTTCACCTCTAAAATGCTTTTTATTACTTACTATATGCTTGCATGTTATATTTTGCGAAGCATTTTTCAGTTCACAGTTCACAAGGCACAGTGCACAGTTGTTTTATTTTTTTAGGTAACAGGGAACAGGTATCAGGTAACAAGTACTAGATGTAAACTATAATTAAAAATTAAGAAACATCTACTTCAAGGTAAGCTTAGGGACAGTAGTTAGTTTTGTGTAGCAAAATAACCTCAATTTTTTCATTCTTTCATTTATAAATTGCTTTGCAATTTATATCATAACCTGTTCCCTGTTACTTTATTCCAAAAACTGTGAACTGTGAACTGTGCGCTGTGAACTATATAAATTGCTTCGCAATTTAAAACTTATATGCTTTTCTATATTCCAACTTTGTTATATACTTTATTTATGGTATTTTAATAATTTTTGAAAGGATTTGATTTGCATGCTTAGATCTATTGCTTGGTATGTAGTTTTCTTCATGGGTTTGCTACGTAGTATTCCTAGTATGATAAAAACTAAAAGATTTAATGAAAAAGATATGGCAGAAGAAAAGGAGCGTCTTACTTTTAAGGCAACCTCAGCTTGGGCTAATAGCCTTTTAAAAGTTGCTGGAGTTCGTGTTAATGTTCATGGATTAGAAAACCTTCCTAAAGATCAAAATGTATTATTTATAGGAAATCATCAAGGAAATTTTGATATTCCAATATATATTAGTAAAATTCCTGTCCCTAAGGGATTTGTTTCTAAAATAGAAGTTAAAAAAATTCCTGGGGTCAGCACTTGGATGGAATATATGCATTGTGTCTTTATGGATAGGAGTAATTTAAGAAAAGCTGGAGAAGCTATTATTCAAGGAGTTAAAGTTTTGAAGAATGGTCATTCATTAGTCATATTCCCAGAGGGTACAAGGAGTAAGGGTGATAAAATGGGTGAATTTAAAGCTGGAAGTTTTAAATTAGCTACAAAATCTAAAGTTCCAATAGTACCTGTTACAATGAGTGGATCTTATAAAATAATGGAGTCTAATAAACGTAAATGGATTATAAAACCAGCAAATGTAGATTTATATATTCATCCAGCTATAGAAACAACTAATTTAACTAAAGAAGAGCAAGATATTTTACCTAAAAAGGTATATGAAATAGTTAAAAGTAAACTACCTAATTAGGACTAAATTAGTAAAACAGATATGAAGCTATAATTCATATCTGTTTTATTTTATTTTTTACTATTTAGATAATTTTACTCCTCAAAATTATCTACAATTGTGGATATATCATTTTTATAGTATTCATATCTTTTTCCTGATTTAGCAATCCTAAAAAAGCCTAGTGTAACTAAATAGTTTAAATCACTTCTAGCAGTTTCGTAAGATACATTTAGTTTCTTTTTATAATCATCAATAGTTACAACATTATTTTTTGAAGTTAAGACACTATTAATAAACTTCATACATCTTTCTTCTAGCTTTACATCATTCTTTTCAATTAATTCCTTCAATATCTTTTTCCCAAATTTATAATTTAACTCCATATTTAAAACTTCAATAGAATTTCTAAGTATGTCTAAATAAAATTTAATAAAATAAGTTATATCACCATTTGAAGATAAGCTATTTTCAATTGCTGTATTGTATTTTTTCAACTTCTCTTTTATTAAAGGAGATATTGAGCAATATTTTATAACTTCATATCCATTCATCAATAGATATTTATATGTTAAAAGCTCTGAAATTATGGCATTATGTTTTATAAAAGGATTATTGATTATTACATACAGATGTATGACTGTAGCCTTTATTAAAATACTCTTTTCTTCATATTTATTTATTAAAAGCAATAAATTTTCTATATTATGTCCATCTTCTACTATTCTACTAATACTATATTTATTTTTACTATTCACCTTATTGATTTTATCAGGTTCTAAATCTTCCATTTCAATTATGTTATATAAATTACACAGAAAATCTTCATCAATAATATTACTATTATTAATAATATTTATTATATCATTAATTTTCTTCTCTGATGTCTCTATACCATTTAAAGAAAGTAACTGAGATATTTCTAAACTTTCTGCTGATTTGTTTAGGTTATCCTTTATCTTTGAAGATATATAATTAAATACTCCCAAATTATTAGCTTCATTAATAAATTCAATATTACTATCTATACTTTCTGTATTATTAAACCAATAATCAATTATCGGCTTAAAGTCACAATTATTTTTTTTAGATAACTTTAACCTTTCTCCTTGAATTGTTTCCCATATTTTTTCCAATTCTTCTTTTTCAAATATCCTTCTTGAAATTTGTTTTTTACTAAAATATAAACTGTTAAAATCTTGCATAAGTTGATTGTCCATAGCTATCCTCACTTTTATTACTACTTAAATACTATTATAACACTATTCTTATAACGAAAAATTTCTCGTTTAATTACTAATAATATACTACTATAATACTTTTTAATTATATATTAAAATACTTATACTTATTTTTCAATAATATTATTAACAAAATAAAAAGGGGAGAGATATAACCCGCCCCATAATATGTAAATTTATCTATTCTCAATATTTGTTTATTTTTGTATATTTCTTTTTTCAAAATTAATAAGTTTTTCTTGAATATCTGTATGATTTCCTGCATATCCTAATAACATTCCATTCTTACCAGTCACTCTATGACATGGAATTATTATCGGAATTGGATTAGCCCTATTAGCTTGCCCTATTGCCCTTACCGCTTTCTCATTTCCTATAGACTTTGCTATATAGCTGTAACTCTTTAATTCACCATATGGAATTTTCACTAATTCATTCCATACTAATTTTCTAAATTCAGTACCTTCTATATCTAAAGCTAAGTCAAATTCCATCCTTTTTCCTTTAAAGTATTCCTCTAACTGAATAATTACATCCATACATATATTTTTATCTTCTATTAAATTTTGTTTTTCCTTAAATTCAATCCATTCTTCTTCTATTAACTCAATCATTCTTAATCCATCTGAACTTTTTACTATATATATTGGTCCTATAATGCTATTTATTTTATAGAAGTATAAATTTTTTGTGGTTTTTTCCATATTATCCCTCCTATCAAACGTTTACTTATTGTTTTTTGAATATTTATTACAAAATAACTTATTTTACTAGTAAATAATACGAGCATATTTTTAAATTATAGTGTATACTAAGCTAGTTGACAAAGAATAATATATAATTTATAGTAATTATTTAGAATTTTTAAAATTATATTATAAATTCCTTTGCTCCATGGAATGTTAATATTATATACCCGTCGTAAAATTTAAAAATATATATTATATTTAATTATAGATTATTTTAAATACTAAAAGAAAGAGGATTTTGAATGAATGAAATAAAATTTAATAACTTAGGGCTTAAGGATAGCCTTTTAAAATCTATTACTGATTTAGGTTTTGAAAAACCATCTCAAATACAAGCTGAGGCAATACCTGTTGCAATACAAGGATATGATCTTATAGGGCAAGCTCAAACAGGTACTGGTAAAACTGCTGCTTTTGGCTGTGGTATCATTAATCACATCACTAAGAATGATGGCCTTAGAGCTATAATATTGGCTCCTACAAGAGAATTGGCTATTCAGGTTAATGATGAATTAAAAAGATTATCAAAATATGATGATTTGTCAGTATTACCGATTTACGGTGGAGATTCTATAGTAAATCAAATAAGAGCATTAAAGAGAAATGTAAATATAGTAGTTGGTACTCCTGGTAGAGTTCTTGATCATATAAAAAGAGGAACTATTAAATTAGATGGCATTAAATTTTTAGTTTTAGATGAAGCTGATGAAATGCTTAATATGGGATTTATCGATGACTTAGAAGACATAATAAAGCAATTACCTAGTGAAAGACAAACTTTATTATTCTCAGCAACAATGCCTGATCAAATAAGAAAATTAGCAAAAAGATATATGAAACCTGATGCTAAGCAAATTTCTATAAAGAAAACTTCTATGACAGTTTCTACAATAAGTCAAAGTTTCTTTGAAATATCTCACAAAACAAGATTTGAAGCACTTTGTAGAGTTTTAGATTATGATACTCCATCATCTGCTATAATCTTCTGCAGAACTAAAAAAGGCGTTGATGAATTAGTTGAAGGTATGCAATCAAGAGGTTATATAGTTGAAGGTATGCATGGTGATATGTCTCAAGCACACAGAATAAGAACTTTAAGAAAATTCAAAGAAGGTTCACTAAATTACTTAATCGCAACTGATGTAGCTGCAAGAGGTATAGATGTTGAAGGTATAACTCATGTTATAAATTATGACTTACCACAAGATGTTGAAAGCTATGTCCACAGAATTGGTAGAACAGGTAGAGCAAATAGAGAAGGTATTGCTTACTCTTTAGTTTCTCCAAAAGAATTTTCGATGTTAAAACAAATAAAATCAGTAACTAAGAGTGATATAACTAGAAAAGCTATTCCTACAGTTAATGATATATTTGATAATAAATCTAAATCTATTTTAGAAGATGTTACTAATACTATTACAGATTCTGATTATTCAAAGTTTATTCCAGTAGCAAAAGAGCTTGTTGAAAAATTTGATTCTATAGAGATTATTGCTGCATTAATAAAGAATAAATTTAATGATGAGCTACTTGAAACTTATACAAATGATGTTTTAGAAGCTCCTAAATCAGAGGATATAAGATTATTTTTATCTATAGGAAGAAGAGATGGAATAAACCCTAAAACTCTAGTTAATTTTATTAAAGATACAGCTAGAATAAAAGCTTCTTCAATTGGTGATATAGACATATTAGAAAACTTCTCTTTTGTAAATATATCTCCTGACGTTAAGGATAAAGTTCTTGATAAATGTATCGGTGTTAAGCTTAATAAAAGAAAAGTAAACATTGAGGTCGCTAACAAAAAAAGAAGATAATCATAAAAGTAAGGCTATTTAATGCGTATCATGCTTAAAATAGCCTTTTGTATTATTTACATTTATTTTTTATGCCTTCATAAATATATATTAAATAATCAATATTCTTTTCTTCCTTTTCTAAAATTTTAATTCTATCTTCTACTTTTTTTATTGACTCTCTAGCTTCGTCAAAATCCTTATGATTTATACATGCACTTGTATATTGCAATAAATAATCTATTTTCAATACTATCTCTGCTAAGTCCTCCCTATCATCATTAACTAAGTCTACTAATATAGAATATATTTTAGGTGATGTATCTTTTCTTACACTACTTAATAAATCATTATTTTTACTATTTTTTCTTCCCATAACTTTACCTCTTTTCTAAAAAGCTCTTATATTATTTTTTCACTATTTATAATAATTTATATCATATTTTAATACTATACCCAATACATTTTAAAATATAAAGGAAATTTAGGAGGTTTATATTAATGCAACAATATATCTGTGTGCCTTGTACCTATGTTTATGATCCTGAATATGGAGATCCTAATAACGGAATAGATCCAGATACCCCATTTGAAGACTTACCAGATGATTGGGTTTGCCCTATATGTGGTGCCTCAAAAGATGAATTTGAGCCTTTAGATGAAGAGTAAAATAAAAAAACAGTCGTGAGGACTGTTTTTTATGTTCTTTTAATCAAATTACTTTTAAATTTATTAATATATGAAATTGTTTCTTTAGATAATTTAGATGTACCATTGATTATATTATCTATCTCTATTAAAATTTCATTCATATCTTCTCTCTGTTCAGCCATATTATAAACTTTATTTCCTAGGTTATTTAACTTCTCCTTTGTTACATTATCAAAATTTAATAATGGAATTCTAGAAACATATCCTGAGGTAATCATATTACTTCTGTTTAAAACGCCTCTCACTAAATAAGTTACTAAAGTAGAATTTAAATATGCTAATATCCAAAATATATCCTTATCATCGCATATAATACATGTATTTACTCCAAAGGTACTATTTTTAGGTAACTTACATGCTGTAAATTGCACTCCCATAGATGAGCAAATCACTCCAGGCTTATATAATAACTCTTTATTTCTTACTATAAAATTAGAAACTTCTTTTGATATGTTTATGAAATCTTTATGTATATACATTACCTTATCCGTATAATATCTATCCTTACCTGGGTTTTTGTAAAATGGTATTATATATGGATCTTTATTTTCTCTAGATAAATATTGTCCATCATTCCCTGTTGATATTCCTGTTATACACTTAAATTCATCTCCAAGTCTATTATGATTAAATAAACATTTAATATCTCTTGGACATTCTATCAAAAATTCATTCTTATCGTTTTTATTATTTAATATAACATCCTCTATTGAATATACATTATCACAAGTTCTTGAAGAATTTAAGAAATTAATTAATTCATTCTTATCTATAAATCTATTTTTTAATATTATATTTCCTTGGTAATCCAATCCCTTTTGTAATATAACTATACTAGTTCTAACTTCGGCTCCTTGCTCTAGAAATAAATCTGTTGGACACATTATAATTTCATGTATAGTACAACTTTTTAATATTTTTTCTCTTAAGCCAATATAACTTTTAGATGTCATAAATGAATCTTGAGTTATTATACCTATTACAGCTCCCTCTTTTGCTAGATCTATAATAGCAGATATAAACATTCCATACATATTATGAATACCTACATCTTTAAAATACCTTTTTAATATTTTTTTATTATTCCTTATATATTTTACTTCATGGCAATTATATGGAGGATTTAACACATAATAATCATAACTTAAAAATTCTTCAGCATTAATGCATTCATAATAATACTCAATAAAATCCATATTCTTAAAATTACAATTATACTTCTCCTTATATCTAATAATATCCATACCATAAGTCTTAATGTTAAATCCATTAAAAGGTTCTAGCATTTCTTCTTTACCACAACATGGGTCAAAAACGCTTTTGCCCTCTTTATTTATATCTACTACTCTTTTTGTGATATAATCACATATAAAAGTTGGAGTTGAATAATATCCTACTTCTCTTTTATCTATAACTACTTCATCTATAATATTTTCCTTTAATATCTTATTTTTTCTTCCCATAAGTATTCTCTCCAAAACTTAAATTGCTTCATTTATTGTTAATTATACACCATAACTTATTTTAGTACTTAAATTTTATACTTTCTTATACAAAAAATAAGCCTACCCTTTAACCTTATAGGTAAGCTTACTATAATTATATTAATTAGACAATAATATTTCCTCTGTAAATACATCTAATGGACAATAGGTGCTTATTCCTTGAATATTCCCAGATTCTGAATATTGAAAGCCTATCCATTCATCCCATATAGGATTTTCTTCAGGTTTTTCTACATCATAATTTGCTATCCATAGTGGATACCTTCCTAACTCTTTAGTAAGACTTGCTCTCGCAAAGCTTGTATATGTGTACACTACCACTTCTTTTCCTGTAATACTTTTTACTTCTTCTAAAAATATTATACAATTTTTAGATAATTCATCAGCATTACATCCATCTGTTATTTCTATATCTAATGCTAATTTACAATTAAAGTCCTTTTTCTTTACATAACTTGAAAAATAGTTTGCTTGAATTTTAGCATCTACCTTAGGCCTAAAAAAATGATAAAACCCTATAAGTATATCATTACTTTTACTTTTTAAGTAATATTCATCTGCTCTTGGATTTAAATAGTGACTACCTTCAGTCGCTTTTATATATACAACTTCAATACCATTTTCTTTAACTTCCTTGAAATTAACCTCTCCTTGCCAGCTTGATATATCAATTCCCTTATATTTCCCAAAGTTTATTGATTGCATACCCATCTTCTCCTCTATAGTTTAATTTTTCTCCTAAGATATACTATGCAATCATTATGAAAAAGTGGACATTTATAAATTTGTATAAACATTCACTATCTTATTCCAAGTATATGGACCCACTACCCCATCTGTTTCTAGCCCATATAGTTTTTGAAATTTTATAACTGTATCTCTAGTAACATTCCCAAACACACCATCTACAATAAGATCAGTAGGTATATTATACTCATTCGTTATTGTTTTAAGATAATATTGAAACTCAATTACTTTATTTCCTCTTGATCCTTCTTTCATGGGATACCCCGGATATTTACCATCCCACTTTGGTTCATAAGAATCAGTAGGTTCCCGTATTCCTCCTGTCCCTAAATCTATTTCTAACTCCTGATTTAATTCCGCTAATCTCTTTATTCCTACATATACACTTGATAAATTATACCAAGTCACTCTTCCCACAATACCATCTGTGACTAAATTAAATACCCTCTGAAATACTTTTACCGATTGCTCGGTCTCTCTTCCAAACACCCCACTTTCAGGATATATCTTTGGGATAGCTGGAAAGTTCTTAGATATCATATTTAGATATTTTTGAATTACTTTAACATTATTATTTACATCATTAATTCTTAATGCTTTGCCTGGATATGATTCAGGTATTCCTTCAATAATTGTAGCTCTAACAAGCTCCTTGTCAGTTCCAAAATAATATTTAATTATATCTAACGCCTTCATTCCCTTTTTAGCTAAATCTACAGTTCCCCATTGAGATAATCCTGCACACCTGACTGATGTTCCATTGCAATATTGAGAGAAAAAAGGTGTTCTATTACCAACAGTTCTTATATATTCATTAAAAATGTCATCCACTATTTTACTTATATTATCGAATATATTTCTTCCCTTTATAAAGTTTTGATCGTAGGCGGTTGAATTGGTTATTTGAAATGAGTAACCTCTATTTCTATACCATTCAGTATACACTCTATTTAATGCAAATGATATTTGGCAATATATATTAGCCCTTATTGCTTCTTCTGGCCAAGTAGGATAAATTTCACTAGAAGCAACATTCTTAATATAATCAATAAACCTTACTTTAATATTTTCTGACGATGAATTGGGCGTTCCTAAATGTACAACTATAAATTCAGGTACGAATACATCTTTAAGAACAAATGGAGTCATTAAAAAGTTCTTATTAATACTTGTGTACTCTTGTTGCTCATTTACCGTAGCATTTTCAGATAAGTTTTCTAAATTTATTGTATTATTATAATCTTTAATCTCAATATTTTGTATTGATGTTATTCCATCAAATACACTTATACCTCTTACTATAATTGGATTAACTCCTTCTACGCTAACTTCTAAATCATAAATTTCATATGGGATTATAAATTGACTATTCGGGCTCTGAGATAAACTTTTATCTACAGTTTCTAGTGGTATAATTGTACTTTTTCCACTTATATCAAATGCATTATATTTTTCATAAACTATATTTCTGGACTTAGCATTAATAATTTTTAAATTTGCTTTTGTCTTTGGTAATAAGTTTTCCACTTTAAATAACCTTACTAATATATATCCTGTAGACAAAATCGATACCCTCCAAATATATTGTTTTACTATTCTATTCACTTAAAAGGTTATATGTGATAAATCCCTTTTGGTCGTGGTAGTTGTGAATGATGCTTATATTTGTATGCTTTAATTTCCATTTAAATTTAAAATTTTTATAAAATCACTTATTTCATCACTTTCTAGATAAATTTGTCCAAGAGTTCCATGTTTCATATCTAGCTTATTTAAAGAATGAAAATCTGAACCTGCTGTATATATAATATTCTTTTTCTTTGCAATACTCATAAAATATTCTGTTTCATTTTCTTTATTTCTATAGTATTTAGCTTCTATTCCATCAAAATTTAAATTAATTATCTCTTTAAATATATTTTTGTTTAACAATGTTGGATGAGCTAACACAACTTTCCCATTATAATGGTGTAAAAATTCTATTCCTGCTGATGTTATTATTTTTCCAGCTTCTGATTTAAAACTTAACTTTCCTTTAAAATAAATTTGGCACGCCTTAAATCTTCTAGCACGCAAATTATTTAAAATTAACTTAAACTCAGTACTTTCGTACTTATCATCAGTAAAATACCCTAATATATGAACTTTTTGCCCTTTAAATCTTGTTGATAGTTCTATTCCCGGTATAACCTTTACTCCATGAATTTTTCCCACTTTGATAGCTTGCTTATTTCCACTTATAGTATTATGATCCGTTAAGGCTATTATACCTACTCTTCTTTCTTTAGCTAATAATACAACTTCTCCGGGTTTTAAATCTCCATCTGATTCTGTTGAGTGAATATGAAAATCTCCTTTTGTGTACATTACTTAATCCCTTATAATTACTTATAATTTATATATATTTTGAAATAATAATTTTTGCCATATTATTTTTATGGAAATTTATAAAGATAATATATAATATATCTATTAAAAAGGTTAGAATAAATTATATAAAATAAAACTTTTATTAATCTTGGAAGAAGGTAATTTAAATGAATTATATATTCTATGATTTAGAATTTAACCAAAATAATATTAATACTCCTAATAATATATCTATATCTCAATTACCTTTTGAAATAATTCAAATTGGTGCACTAAAGCTTAATGAGAGCTTAGAAGTTATATCAACATTTAATGAATTCGTAAGGCCTACTGTATATAATGATATCAATCCTTACGTAGAAAATATTACAAAAATAACGAAAGATATGCTGGCTAAATGTGATACATTTACTATCACTTATAATAGATTTATAGAGTTTATTGGAAATGAAGATTTAGTGCTATGTGTGTGGGGAAAAGCTGATTTAAGAGAATTTATAAGAAATATAAAGTTTAATAATTTGTCTACCGAAATATTTCCTACGAGATATATAGATGTGCAAAAACATACTTCTAAATTTTTCAAACTTTCCAAAGGAACTCAAATCGGTTTGAAAACAGCTGTTGAGCTTTTGAACATAGAATTTCAAGAAAATTTTCATAATGCCTTTTATGATGCTTTTTATACAGCTGAAGTTTTCAAAAAAATTATTAATGATAATATAGTTCCTGAAAACTATATTTATGTTAATAGGAATGCTACAAAAAATACATATAGAAATAAAATTGATACTGTTTCACTATTTAAGCAATTTAATAAAATGTACAATAGAGAAATGTCTGAAGAAGAAAAATCCATTATAAAAACTGCATATAACATGGGAAGAACTAAACAATTTATGAAATAATTTGCAAGATAAATTATTTTATTAACAATGCACAATTGACAATTAAGGATATTTTGCTATGTAAAACTTAAAATTCAATTGATACAAAGCACCTTTTATTCGAAAGTTTACTAGTTTTTTATTCCTTAATTGTTAATTGTTGGTTATTAATTATTAATTCCTTTATTTTCTTAACTATTTATAATAGCGTTAATAGTAATTTGCATCTTATTACTTAAATTAGTGTCTTTTAATAAGACCATAGATATTAAATCAAGAAGATACATAACAGAAAATTGAGTATTAATAAATCTACTTCTGTCAATAAAATTTGGATTATATACCATAAACTTAATATCTGAATATTTACTTATAGAGCTTTCTTCAAAACTTGTTATTGAAACTGTTTTGGCTCCATTTTCTTTTGATTTTCTTAATGAATGTACAACTTCTTGAGTTTCTCCTGATATAGAAATTCCTATTACTAAATCTTCTTCTGATACTATTGAGCTATTTATAATCATCATATGAGAATCAGAAATAGAGTGCACACTAAAACCCATTCTAAGAAGTCTATGCATCATTTCATTGCCTGTTAAGCCAGAACTTCCTACACCATATATGTATATATTTTTAGCCTTTTTTATTTCTTTTACTACCTTCAATATTGCTTCTTTGTCTATTAACATTTTAGTTCTTTCTATAACTTCATTATAGTATTGATAAGCAGCTGAAAATATACCCTCTTCATCAATAGATGGCACTTCTATTTTATTTGCTCCAAGCTCTATCTTCATATCTACAAAGCTATTACAGCCTATCTTTTTGGCAAACCTTGTTATAGTGGCTCCTGATGTTCCTATTTCCTTTGCCAAATCAGTTATACTTATATTCTTTATTTTATCACCATATTGCATAATATAGTCTGCTATATCCCTTTCCTTACCAGAAAACTCTCCATACGTTTTTTGTATCTTATATAAAATATCCACTTGAAATCCTCCATAAATTTAGAACTTACTTCTATGTAAATTATTTTATTTTGACGTAATTAATTAAATAAACTATATTAAATAACTGAGTTAACTATAGAATATCATTAAAATAAATTAAATAAAAGATGTAAAGATTTATACTCTACTTAAAAATATTATAATATTCCTATGGATTCTCTGATAATTCAAATAATATTATATTGAAAAGCTGAAACTATTTGCATAGTTTCAGCTTTCTTTAATTTATATTCTAATAATTTTATATTATAGATGGTACATAGTTATTTTGCATATCTTACGATAATGTCTCTTAAAGTCTTAACTATATCCTTACCGCCCCTATCATTGTAGTATTTCGCAAATCTTTCATCTGCAACATACATTTCAGCTAGCCCTATATGTGCTTCTGCTGAATAAGTTGGCCATGAAAAACTTAACCATTCTTTATGCTTCTCATATACAGATTTTGCTTCATTCGAGCTTATATCACTTGTTTTTGTAACTGCAGCTAAAGCTTCAAACATTTCACATTCAATTTGCTGCATCTTTTTAAAGTCCTCTTCACTCATATTTAAAAATTTCTTATTAGATTCTTCAACTGTTTCTTTCCCATATTTTTCTCTTATTTCCTTACCATACTTTACTTCGTTCCCTTGTAGCTTTTCTTTTTTAAATCCTTCAAATTTTTCTTTATTTGACATCTCTATCTCTCCCTTATTATATTTTAATGTTTTTTCCACTGTTAAAATCAATTGATCAAGTTGATTTCGTCTGGAAATAAGTCTTTGGTGATGCTCAATTAAAGATTGGCAAATATCAAAATTAGGCTTAGAAACTATCTCTTGTATATCCTCTAATCTCATATCCATAGATCTATAAAGCAATATTTGTTGTAATAAGTCTACCTCTCTTTTACCATAAATTCGGTATCCAGAAGAATTTACCCTACACGGCTTTAATAGTCCAATTTCATCATAGTATCTAAGTGTTCGTGTACTTACTCCTGCCAATTCAGCTAGCTTTTTAATTGTATATTCCATATCATTACCTCCTGACATTTTTAATAATAAGGCATTACGTTGCGTGAATGTCAATACTTAAAATTAAACTTTTTATTTAAATTGCGAAACAATTTATTCAGTTCACAGTGCACAATTCACAGTTCACAGTTTTTTTGATAAAGTAATAGGTGACAGGGAACAAGGAACAGGTTATGATATAAATTGCAAAACAATTTATAAGTAAACTTAGTATGAAAGCCCATCTACTGAAACTTGCCTGAAGTAGATGAACATATCTTTTTCTAAAACCCTGTAAGGATTTTCTTCTTCACTCTTTAAATTTTCAATATTTTACTTAGCAAGATAAATCCTATGGTATTAATATGACATTTTATATAACAAAAATGTTTTGTATTTAAAGCATTATATACATGTAAAAATTTTAGTGTTATAATAATAATCCATTTATTGTTATATACTATTGCTAGTAGATATTAATAAATGAATTATTATAGAAAGTGTCAGGTGAAATTTATGATTGATGCAAAATTATTAGTTGAAAAGGCTTATGAAGCTCAAAAATTTGCTTATACTCCTTATTCTGGATTTAATGTTGGTGCAGCTCTACTTGGTACAAACGGAAAAATATATTTAGGCTGTAATATAGAAAATGCAGCTTTCTCACCAACTAATTGTGCTGAAAGAACAGCTTTCTTTAAAGCTATTTCAGAAGGTCAGCGTGAATTTTTAGCAATTGCCATAGTAGGCAATAAAGATGATGCAGAAAATACAGAGTATTGTGCTCCTTGTGGTGTGTGTAGACAGGTACTAGCAGAATTTTGCGATCCTAAAACCTTTAAAATTTATCTTGCTAAAAATAAAGATGATTTTAAAGAATATTTACTAGAAGAATTACTTCCATTAGGATTTACTAGTAAGGATCTCGATAGATAAATGGAACTTATAAATAGACTAAGTTTGAAAAGGAATACAAGAGTTATATACTCTTATATTCCTTAAAATCTTATTTTTTCTTTTATTTTAAAAGCTATAATTTTTTATTAATAAAATTAATCATAATGTTTTTATTCTCTCTAAATTGTATTAATCTATTAACATTAGCTCCTGAAGGATGTGGAAAGCCTTTAAGTATCTGTCCTTTTATTATTATACCTTCACCTTCTAATTTACATAAAACCTCCTCTACAGCCTTACCTAATGGTATTAATAAAATTTGCTCTCTATTATCTAGACTTCTAAATTCATTAATAAAACTTTCATATATATACTTCATTAAAAATTTGTTCTTTATCATCTTTGGAGTATGCCCTGAATAATTTTGTTTGTTAACAAAAACAGGATAAGGAATTAAAGAAAATGTATGTAGAAAATAATCACTTTTTTCAAACATATCACTACAACTATTTAGATTTAAGACCTTATTTAAATTTATTTCATCTAACATACTTATTATATTTTTTCTTATTATTCCACTAAAACGTCCCGCTACCTTACACTTATACTGTATATTTTTAATATCGCTTCCTAATTCAAGTTCTTTTCTAGCTGTTGCTATAGATATGCTCATTTGTTGGAATCCCGGTGTTATTCCAATAATAAATACCTTAGCTTTTGAATTCAAATATTCATTATGTGGAGAATAATATATCTCTAAATTATTTTCTTTATCCATTAAAAAATCATTAATTAATAGCTCATCCTTGCTATACTTATCCTTTATTGGTAATTTAATTATTTTCTCTTTATAATCATACAATGTCTTTTTCATAATATTCCTCATAAGTAATTAAACTTTCATTATCTACTGAAATCCTTCTATTTAACTCTTTTATATTTTTTTCATAAAAATTACTTTTTATAACTAAATCTTGGTTTATTAAATATTGTTAATACTTGTGAAGATAGTAAATAATATATTGTATTTATATATATTCATCATGTTATAATAATAGTAATTATAATGTATTGGGGGTGTTTTTATGAAAGTCTGTAATACATTCAGCTATAAATCAGCTTGCTCCTGCAAAGACTATACAAAGTCAGCTATACTTTGTTTGGAGCCTAAGCTGTTAAATTAGCTGAAGTGCATAAATCATTTAGGCTCTATAACGCATAGCTTTTTGTATTCTTTGCTTTAATACTTTAATAAAAGTGAGGGAGTAAAGAAATGAAATATGCAAAGGCACAAGATGTGTTACCAGAGGAAATTGTTAAAATAATACAGGAATATATTGATGGAAAGTATCTTTATGTCCCTAGGAAAGATGACAATCATAAATCCTGGGGAGAAAAAAGTGGTATAAGACATAGTCTTAAGATAAGAAATAATGAGATTTATAAAAAGTATATTAATGGATCTACTATTAATGAGTTAACTAAGGAGTACTATCTATCAGAAAAAAGTATAAGAAGAATAATAAGTCAAGAAAGACATACAGGCTCATAATTGTTACAGAATTATTTATTAGATTGAATACTTATTTGAAACTATGTTATTCTTTCATTGTAGAATCAATGGAAGTTATTACTTATAATTTAAAACAAAATTCAAAGGAAATGATTGTGAATATATGATGCTTTTAAATTAAGATGATTATTGTTAACTTCAGTTGAAGTAATAATAATCATCTTTTTATTTTATAAATTATTTAAGATAGGAGAGAACTTTATGAATACCTTTATAAAAAAACATGAATTTAATTATATAAAAAAGTGTTTAAAAGATTTAAATAATGCTTTTACTGGATGCGTAGACATTAATATCATTGAAGCTACTAAAATATATATTCAAGATAAAATATTAAATATCTTTGGTGATTTATCTGAACAAGAAAAAGATTTACTTGATATTAGTAAAATAACTAAATCACATCATATAGATAGATATTTAGATCATTTAAATGAATATGTTTATGGAATGCCCATTATTACAAACGCTCAAATTAATAGATTATTTAAAAAGGAAAAAAAATTTAAATTTCCAAGCCAAGATGCTCAAGAATCAAAAAATGTTTACCTAGGGTGGGTTGATGACTCCATAAAGAAATTATTTATAGCTTATAATATGAATGATAATCTTGTTGGTATGGCATGTAGAATTTCAAATCCAGACTTTCACAATGCTCATATATGTGTACTCTGTAATCGTGTGGGGAAAGCTGATGAAATAGCGTCAGTTTCACCTATTTGTAAAACTAATAATTCTAAAGAAGGTGGATATAAATCACTTGGATTTAACATATGTTTAGACAGCAAAACTTGTAATGATAGAATTGTATCAATAGAGAAACTTGAAAAACTCTTAAAAGATGTCAATAATATAAAATAATAATTACTCTATAATTTTAGTAAAGTTTTGCCTTAATATTTAAGGCCTTACTATTAAAATAGTAAGGCCCATCTTCAAGATATATTATTTATATTATCTTTTAAAATCTAAAAGCTTATTCTTCAATTGTTCCTCAATATTAACTAATTCTAATTCAGCATCCTTACGCTTTTGACGCCCTTCATTTTGTATTCTAAGAATCTCATCCAGAGTTGAAATTAGAGATTCATTTGTTATTTTTAGGGTTTCAATATCTACTATTCCACGCTCAGATTCCTTAGCAGTTTCTATTGTTGAGGTTTTTAATATTTCCGCATTCTTACGTAAAAGTTCATTAGTCATATTGGTAACTTGATTTTGTACCCTTGCAGCATTACTAGAATGAGCAACTCCAAGGGATAATATCATTTGATTTTTCCAAAGTGGAATTGTATTTACAATTGTAGATTGTATTTTTTCAGCCATTAGAGAATCATTATTTTGGATTAATCGAATTTGGGGAGCCATTTGAAGAGATATCATTTTAGTAAGTTCTAAATCATGAATTTTCTTTTCAAATCGATGACAAAGAGAAATAAAATCATTTACTTCCTGAGCATCCTGTGGCAAACCACTTCTTATTGCATTCTCTTGAAGCTTTTTAAGTTCTTCATTTTCTAGCTTCTTAAGCTTCTTTTTTCCAGCCAAAATATACATTGAAAGCTCTTTAAAATAAACTTTATTTATTTCATACATTTTATCAAGCATAGCAACATCTTTTAAAAGCTGTATTTGATGACTTTCAAGGGTAGAACACATTTTATTTATATTATCTTCCACTTTTTCATATTTAGCTTTCATTTGAGAAATCTTATTTTTCCCTTTTTTAAATAAGCCTAATATACCCTTCTTTTCTTCTGACTCATCAAAATTCTTTAACTCATGCACTACATTTGAAAGCATATCTCCAATTTCACCTAAGTCTTTTGTTCTTACATTATTTAAAGCTGATTCTGAAAAATCAGCAATTTTCTTTTGTGCACCCACTCCATATTGTAGAATTGAATTTGAATTTTTTATCTCAATCTTATCTACAAATTGATTTACCATCCTTTTTTCTTCTTCAGTTAAATTAGCATCATTAATTATATCTTCTACTTTCTCTTCTTCTACTTTAATTGCAGGAACCACTTCCTGAAAAGTATCAAAAGTTAATTCTGGCTGTATATCAATATTCTCCTTAAATTCGTCCTTCATTATAAAATCCTCCCACTTTTCATCACTTTTTAAAATCAGATTTATCTGTTAAACCTTCTTGAGTAAATAGTGTTTTTAAAACAGAAATATCTGTAGAAATATCTAAAGCAACATCTTCAAATAAGTCATCTAACAACTTTTCAAAGGCTATATTTATAACATCAATACTCTTTTCAATTTCATTTTTTGCAGTTTTAATATTCTCTCCCTGAACTTGTTGCTCATTTAGCTCCTTATATGAATTAACTAATTTTATTGTAATAGGAAGATAATGATTTATAAACTTATTAACTTCTTGTATCTTCTTAGGGTTTTTCTCTATATAATTTAGTATCTGAATCACAATATTTCGTAATTTATCTAATTTCAATATAAATTCTCTATTATTAATTTTATTTTTTACAACTTCTATCTCTTCAGTGTAATTTTTCCCTTTTTGAATTACAGCTCTTAACTCTTCACCTTCTGAATTGAATTTTTCTTCTCTAACTTCTTGCTCCTCTCTTTGCTTATCTCTATTAGCTTCCTGAGCTTTTAAATTTAAATAGTCTTTATAGACATCATCATTTATCATTAAATAAGTCTTTTCTTCATCAATATGAGCTTCCTTAAACATACCTAATTCAATCATTCTTTTTAAATCTTTGATTACATATTTATTTTTCAATCTAACTGTATTAGCTAAGTCTTCAATTAAACAATATCCCTTATTATCAAGATATCTCACATATCTCTTAAATCGTCTTATTCTTTTTCTTAAATTTACACCTCGAAAAATTAACCCAATGCTTCCTACAAAAAAAGCTACTAAAATTCCTAGTCCAATAGTACTGCTTACTAAAAATCCGCTTATAAGAGAAGTCCATAACATATATATAATTAATAAAATTCCTAATGGTACACTTACCACAGAACCAATCACTATATAAAGTATTCCTGACACAGTTCCCGCTGGCCTTTTATCAACATATAACGATATTTTATTTTTAGCACTTTTATCTATTTCGGTATATTTACTTTCCACCTTTTCATTATATTCCTTAAGCTTACTCTTAACTTTACTCATGGTATCATCGGCTTTATTTGTAAAATCCCTTTTTAGTGTAGCAAAATCTATTGCATTAAGTGCATTTTTTACAGTATTCATAATTTGATCTTCTAAGTCAGAAAATTCCTTCTTATCCATAGCCATGCCTCCAGATTATTTACTTATATATGCTTTCAAATTTACCATTCTTTTTAAATAATATTATTAATCTGCATTTCTATAATATAGTACTAATGTAGATCATTAATTGAACCATCATTTAGATTAATTATATCTTATTCTTATATTCATTACAATTTATAACAAATCAATTCTTATTTTTATTTTACTTTCATATCAAAAAAAGGATTGATCCTGTATGTTTACAAGATTCAATCCTATTAGCCTACTAGCAAATATATTGGCGGTTGGTCATACTTCAAACTTTGATTATAATGCTGCCATAAAACACAAGTTAACCTCTTTTAGTAATTTCAGCTGTTATCAATGCTTTTGAAATATACATTGCTTTTATAATGTTTTTAAGACGTGTATTATGGGATGTTCCCTCTGCAAATTTTTGTTGTGCTTTTTCACATTTGCTTATAATTGATGATACAGGGCGTAGTGCTTCAAGCAATTCTTCTTTTGTATATTTGTTCATATTATTTTCATTTCCTATAAACGATTTTGAAATATACATTGCCTTTATTCTGTTTTTTAAGAGTGTATGCTGAGAAGTTCCTTCCATAAACTTTTGTTGTGCTTTTTCACACTTACTTATAGTTGAGGAAACAACTCGTAGCGCTTCTTCCAGTTCTTCCATCGTATATTTGCCCATAGTATTTCACCTCAAATTTAAATTTATTCTAATTCATATCCAATTGCTTCAAGCCAATTTAAAATTTCTTCAGATGTAGTGTTACCATTTATATCAATACCCGGTAGAATTATGGCCTCCTTACATTCTCTTGCTATATCATTTTCAATTTGGCCAAATCCTCCACCCCCATGAGTGCAAAAAGGAATTATTGTTTTCCCTTCAAAGTTATGTTGTTTAAGGAAACTCGTAACTGGAGGTGCTGCTTTTTTAAACCAATTAGGTGTACCTATAAATATTGTTTTATAATCATCTATCGGCTCATTCCCAGATATTAACTTAGGGCAAAAACCCCGTGAAATTTCGCTTCTCACTTCTTTACATGCTGTATTATAGTCAAAAGAATACTTCTTATCTGGAATTAGTTCTCTTATAATGCCACCAGTATGCTTTGATATTTCTAACGCTAAATTCTTTGTATTTTGGAAAAGCGAATAATAAACAATAAGTGTATTACTCATTTATGTTATCTCCCTTCGTGAAGCTCCAATTTATATTACTCTTCTTTATCACATTCTACACTATGACGTAAGGTCATAGTCAATCCTAAATTCAAAGAAAAATTTAAGTAATACAATTATAAATATTTAGCAGTTAATGATTTTTTACATTCTCTTAGTTCTAGAGGAGTTCCTTCAAATATTATTTCTCCCCCTTTAGTTCCTCCATCTGGTCCAAGATCTATAATCCAATCCGCTCTTTTAATTACGTCTATGTTATGTTCAATAATAATAACTGTATTTCCATTATCCACAATATTTTCAACTATATTTACAAACTTTTCAACATCAGCCATATGAAGACCTGTGGTAGGTTCATCCATTATATATACTGAACTTTCTTTATGTAATTCACTTGCTAGCTTTAATCTTTGGCATTCACCACCTGATAGTGTATCTAAAGTTTGACCTAAAGTTATATATCCAATTCCCATATCCTCAATAGATTGTAGCTTTGTTTTAATTGCTTTTATATTAAAGAATTTTATAGCTTCTGTAACAGTCATTTCAAGAACTTCAATAATATTTTTACCTTGGAATTTATACTCAAAAACTTCTTTCTTAAACTTCTTACCATCACAAACATCACAAGTACTCTTAATATTTTCCATAAAGGCAAGATTTGTTTCTATTACTCCACTCCCCTTACAATTTTCACAAGCACCTTCTGAGTTTGCACTAAATAATGATACATTAACACCATTTTCTTTTGCAAAAGCCTTTCTTATATTATCCATAATTCCACTATAGGTTGCTAAACTCGACCTTGAATTTGCTCCTACAGGACTTTGGTCTATTAATACAGCTTCTTTATTTTGCTTTAAAAACTCTTGTTTAATTAATGTACTTTTACCTGAACCTGCAACTCCTGTTACTACAGTTAATACCTCTTTTGGTATATTAACAGATATATTCTTCAAGTTATTTTTCTTACAATTAACAGCTTTTAAATATCCATTATGTGCTCTTACATTTTCCTTGATATCAAGGGATTTATTTAAGGCATTGCCTGTTAAAGTTCCAGAAGTGAGCAAATTTTCATAACTTCCTTTATATACTACTTCCCCTCCATTAGTTCCTGCTAGAGGTCCCACATCAATAATATGGTCTGCAATTTTAATAACATCAGGATCGTGTTCAACAACAATTACAGTATTTCCTTTATCACGTAGTTTTCTTAAAAGGTTATTTAACTTATAAACATCTCTTGGGTGAAGACCTATACTTGGTTCATCAAATATATACATTAAATCTATAAGGTTACTATTAAGATGTTTTACCATTTTAATACGTTGTGATTCTCCACCTGATAATGATGAAGTTTCTCTATCTAAAGTTAAATATCCAAGACCTATATCAATGATATTACCTAACTTTTCAATAATCCCCTTAACTAAAGGTTCTGCCTCTGGTTCCTTAATTTCTGCAATTACTTTAACCAAGGTATCAATTTGCATACTAGTTAAATCTGCAATATTATATCCATTAACTAAACAATTATAAACTCTTTCATGAAGTCTTTTTCCTTTGCATAGAGGACATTCCCCCTCTATAAGCAATTTACTTAACTTCTTTTTAGCAGCTTCAGAAACTTCTCCTTCTTTCTTTAAATAAAGCCTATTAAACTTAACTATTAAACCTTCATATGTTAAGTTCATTGTTCCTACTTCATCTATTTTTATCTTCTCTGCTTCGCCATATAAAAACTTCTGCAGCTCATCTTCTGAATAGTCACATATTTTTTTATCATTATCAAAGAACCCTGATTCAGTAAACAACTTCCAATTCCAAGACCCAATCCCAAACCCAGAAAGTAATATTGCTCCTTCATTTAAGGATTTAGTTGTATCAACTATTTCATCCATATTAGGAACTAACTTTTTCCCAAGGCCTTCACACTCAGGACACATTCCATTTATATCATTAAATGAAAACATATTTGCCTTTCCGATATATGTACTTCCAAATCTCGAATATAAAGCTCTAAGATATGAATTTATATCTGTAATAGTACCTAAAGTTGATCTTGAATTACCACCAAGTCTGCTTTGATCAATAATAATTGGTGTGGAAAGATTTTCAATGTGGTCAGCTTTTACATCCCCATACTTAGGTAAGAAATTTCTTATAAACGCACTAAATGTCTCATTTAATTGGCGTTGCGCTTCCTTAGCAACTGTTTCAAAAACAATTGATGATTTCCCTGACCCAGAAACCCCTGTAAAAATTGTTATTTTTCTTTTAGGTATTTCTAAAGATACATTCTTTAGATTATTTTCTCTACATCCTTTTAAATAAATAAATTCATCAGCCATTTTATCCCTCCATTACTTTTAAATTATCGTTTCTATATATATAACTGTATTAGGATGAACATTAATAATTTTAGCTATTTGAGCTGTTGTATAACTTTTCATTAATTATCTCCTGTTTAAATCTTGATTACATTAATTGATTGTAACATATAACTAAAACTCTGGGGGATAGTGTAAACTTTTTTGTTATATAATTAATAAGAAAAATATGTTTTTGGAGGAATAAAAATTATGAACAATTTATCAATTAAAGAATGTAGCTTAAAGGATATAGAAAAAGTTAAATATATAAGTGAAAAGACATTCTATGAAACATTTTCTGGTGAAAACACGAAAGAAGATATGGAAAATTATCTAAAAGAAAACTTTTCTTATGAGAAGTTAGAAGGTGAAATTAAAAATAATGGCTCAAAATTTTACATAGTTGAAACTAATGAAGAAGTAGTTGCATATATGAAAGTTAATTTTGACAAAGCTCAAACAGAAACAGGACATGATAATACATTAGAAGTTCAAAGAATTTATGTATTACAAGAATATAAAAGTAAGCACATTGGTAAAAAATTAATACAAAAAGCTATAGAAATTGGAAAAAACAATAGCCTAAATTATATTTGGTTAGGTGTATGGGAAAACAATATTAATGCAATAAAATTTTATGAAAAGCAAGGATTTGAAAAATTTGATACACATATTTTCAAATTGGGTGAAGATGAACAGACAGATAATTTAATGAAATTAATGTTATAAGTTTGTTTATAATAAATAAACTAAGTCTTAATATTCTTATAAGATGCTTTAAGGGTGCTGTCGCACACTGAAAAATTAATGAAAAACCCCCTTAGGAGTTTTCAAAAACAAATTACATCAATAATTATTCATTTTTAATCATTAATTCTTAATTGGGCTGTCTATACGACAGCCCCTAAAAATTTGCATCATTTGTAGTATCTTCTTTTTTATTTATTTTATTTTTAATATAACTTTTCCTTTTGCCCTCCCAGCTTCAGAATATTCTAAAGCCTTTTGTGCTTCCTCAAAAGGAAATACTCTATCAATGACAGGTCTAATTTTTTCAAGTTCAATTAACTCAGTAATTATTTTTAACTGCTCTCCACTTGGTTTCATAAACAAAAAGGTGTATGTGGCATTATGTTGTTTTTCCAACTTCGATATTTTAAGAGTAAGCAGCCTAAATAAATTAGTTTTAAGAAAACCTGAACCATACTCTTTTCCAAAACGTGCATTTGGCAGCCCTGAAACAGAAACAACCTGCCCTCCTGGTTTTAGCATATTAAATGCTTTCTCCAATGTTTCTCCGCCAATTGTATCAAATACCCCATCATAATCCTTTAGAACCTCCTCAAAGGATTCACTTTTATAATCAATAATTTGATCTGCACCAAGTGACTTGACGAGTTCGTATCCAGCTTTGCTTGCTGTAGTTGCTACGTAAACACCCATTGTTTTAGCAAGCTGAATGGCAAAGTTTCCAACACCTCCGGCTCCAGCTTGAATTAACACTTTTTGTCCGGGAGACATCTTTAATATATCATGTAAGGCTTGATAGGAAGTAAGTCCAACTAATGGAATCGATGCAGCTTCCTCAAAGGATAGGTTTTTAGGCTTAATTGCTATGGCATTTTCATCTATTGAGATATATTCAGCGAAACTACCAATTCTATCCTTCATAGCTCGACCATATATTTGATCTCCAACTTTAAACTTTGTTACATCTTTTCCTACCTGTTTAACAATACCAGAAAAGTCATTGCCTAAAATAAGTGGCATTTTATATTTTAGCAGCATCCGTACCTTGCCATCTCTTATTTTAAAATCAACAGGATTAATACTTGCTGCAACTATTTCTACTAAAACATCCTTCTTTCCAATATCCGGTACTGGCATATCAGCTAATTTTAACGATACTTTTCCATACTTTTCTATAATCATCGCTTTCATAATACTATCCCCCTTACTCCTTCCCATGATCATTTATTAATTCTTCTATATTATTAATCAGTTTTTTTAAATTCATAAGCTTGCTTGATGGCTCAAGATAATAATAATTCATTGTTGCCACCTTGCGAACATCAACAATTCCTGCATCCTTTAAAATTTTCAGATGATGAGATACTGCTGGTCTGGATAAGTGAGTTTGAGATGTAATTTCTCCAACTCTCATTCCACTGCAGCCTGAACCAATGAGTACAATTACTATCAATTGACGTGTTTCATCACCAATAGCAGTCAATACTTGAGTACATGATTTGAAATCTGATTTAAGAATATTAAATCTATCATTATTATTCATTTGAATTCTCCTTAACATAATAGGTTTAAACATTTAAACTAATATGAGTATAGCTTATGTCTTTTTCAACTTCAACATTGGGAAAGAAAATCGAGACGAATGAAAATTTAATAAAAAAACTCCCTTAGGAGTTTTCAAAAATAAATTATTTTTAATTATTAATTCTTAATTGGGCCGCCTATACG
The DNA here is from genome assembly GCF_001010885.1 of Clostridium sp. C8. NCBI lineage: Bacteria > Bacillati > Bacillota > Clostridia > Eubacteriales > Clostridiaceae > Clostridium > Clostridium sp. C8. The sequence goes on from NZ_LBMX01000092.1 coordinate 65,787, forward strand.
ACAGCCCCTTGTATTAATAAATTTAAAATTAACTCTATTATAATTGGAGTATTTTATTTATGATAATCTATTGAATAGTAATCAACTTGTATCAGTTCAACACTTATTGGCTTTGAATACGTTGCATCTGAATAATGAACTACAGTTGCATATCTAATATGTAACTGTCTATTATAATCATGTGTTTCATATACCCATGATCCAACATAAGTTACTGGTATACTTTGTGAAATTTTAGTTAACTTACTGATATAGTAATTAAATAGAACATTCTTAGTAATTGCTGTTGGTATTTTACTTACTATATAAGATGTAAATATATCAGCTACAACTCTCAATTCTTGATTAGTATAAGTTCTATAGACTGGCGCAACAATTAATTTTGAATCTGGATTATCATTTGGCAAGGCAAATATTCCAATCCCTGATTCTGATGTTTCACTACTTGGTGGAAATCCATATTTTTGTAAATTTTCTTCATCTGTATAAGTAATTGTAACTGGTTCTTTTAAACTCCTTGTTTTTGCATTAGCTACTTTACCTGGTGTAATAGTTGTAGCTAGTAATGTCATAATTAACCCCAAAACTAAACTGTTTGTATATTTTTTCATAACCTCAGTCCCCCTTAACATAATATTGTATTTATTACATATTATGTGTTATATCCTATAATTTCCATTGTGTAAAGATTTTTATTAATAATTATTTGACCATTATTTAATTCACCTTAATTTTATGCTCTAAAAGTAATTCTATAAATTTATCATTTTCATTAATATCTAATTTAATATTAAAGTTATCAATTTTATTTTTAGTAAAAATTTTATATTTAATTATATTTCCCGAACTACTTCTTCTTACATTTTTAATATTCGTCCAAGCAATTAGTTTAGCATCTCTTAATAAAAAACCTTCTTTGTAAATATTAGCTTTATTTCTAATATTAATTAAATAACTAACCAGTAAAAATATACTTATGCTAACTATTGTCCCAAAAAATATCATACTAGAAAATTTATTAAATGATATTTGTTCAAACTCTAAGGCTCCATTAGTCCTAACATTTATTAATAATCTTGATCCCAAAATTAGAATTATTACCAAAATAATAATATAATTTAACATTATTCCATATTGCTTAACAGTTAATATTTCATTTTTAAACTTATTTCTAACTAAAATTGGTTTAACTAATCTAAAATAAATAACATAAGAAATAATTAATAAACTGTTAAAAAGATATATTTTATTACTCTCAACTATATTAGCAAAACATAAACCTATAATTAACATAATCTCAATAATATCACTTTTTTTTCTATCCATAATCCCCATCCTTCATAAATGTGTAATAAATTCAATATAAATTTTCCTTTATATTGAATTTATTGTAAATTGTATCATAATTATATTATAAATACAAAATAAATTTCTATTCATGTGAATCGTGTAATCGGTTTATTAATACTTAAAACATCACTAGATCTTTTAAGTGAATATCCATCACCATCACTAACAACAATTCCTAAAATTAGATAATTAACCACCATAACAATAGATGCATTAATGCACAAGATTGTTAGATATGTATTTTCCGTAATAAAAAATTAAAAGCTATATGCTCAAAGAGGTCCTCAAATTCATTGTAGGATATTCTTTAAACATACAGCCTTTTTTACAATTTTTATAATTGTTCGTATTTTCAAATGATCTATTCGTTATGCAAAACTTTAATATAAATACTTTTTAATATTTTATTTGACTTTTTTTAGTTGGTCTTTAGTGGTGATTATATAATTAGATCAACTAACAATTTTGTAGTAAACTTTTGAAGTAAGAACATACACAATGGCATAGAAAATAGCAAATACAAAAATTGTTCCTGCTGTGCAAAATGCAAACAATGTAACATTAGTAAGATTTAATACTGCTAAAAGCTTCACTATAACCTTAAAAGCAAAGGCAATATGAATAATAGCGGTTAAAAGAGGCATGAAAAATACCATAAGCACTTGACTGCTAATTGATTTTTTTATTTCTTCTTTACTCATTCCAACCTTTTTCATAATTTCAAAACGCTCTTTGTCATCATAGCCTTCTGAAATTTGTTTGTAGTAGATAATAAGTACTGTGGCCATAATAAATAGTACTCCAAGGAATATACCTAGGAAGAAAAGTCCACCGTATAGAGAAAAGAAAGATTCTCTAGACTCCTCTACCCCTTCACAACTACCATTAACAGATAATTCTTGTATTTTATTATTAATTTCATTAGTTAAAGTAATTTCCTTTTCTGCATTATCATCAGTATCAAATGCAAAATAATAAGATAACTCTCCCATATCTCCATCAGCTCGAGTACTGGAATCATATACTTCTTCAATTGTTTTCTCATCAGGTACTACAACAAAGTAACCATTAGCAACTATTGCAGATGCAATTCCATCCACTGTCATATTATTTATACGTTCCTTTATTTTAAACTCATTATCTAAGATATTAAGGCTGTCTTCAGCTATTCCTCCTCTATAAGTAAAAAGAAGTACTTCATTTTCATTTAAAGTTATAGACTTATTTTCCAAGTCATTATATTCACTTAATGGTATAAGCTCTAAAAAGCATAAATTATTTGCATCCAAATCATTAGAATCATCTGTAAAATAATTCTTATCTTGTATCATAGCTAAAGAAAATGATCGGTATTTAACTATATCTTCCATAGCCGTACCATTCTTTTCCGCCTGTTCTTTTATCATAGAATTAAGCTCTTCTGCCTGTTCTTTCGATACATTTTCTGCACTTATTGAAATATCTCTTGGATATCTTGTTCTAAGGACATCTTCCATACCAATATATAATGATACTGTAGTAGATATCATTACTAAAACTGTTGTTGAAAGAATACAAATATTAGCAAGTCCTATTGCATTTTGTTTCATTCTATAAATCATACCAGATACATTTATGAAATGATTAGTCTTGTAATAAAATTTCTTATTCTTTCTAAGCATTTTTAAAAGCGCTATACTTCCTGCAGTAAATAGTGCCCAAGTTCCTATCATAACAAGAATTACTGCCAGGAAGAACCTATTAAGTGCAGCTAAAGGTGCTTCTGTTGTTACTGCAATATAATATCCTGAGCCAAGGCTAGTAAGTCCAATCAATGTAAGAACCCACCTTGTTCTTGGCTCTTTTTCTCCAACCTGACCACCCTTAAGAAGCTCAACAGGTTTTGCAAGATAAATTTGTCTTAGATTATTTAAAAGTGTTAATACAAAAATAAAACCAAATAAAGCAGCTGTTATAATTAAAGACTTAGTTGAAATAAAAAAGCCCATAGGCACCTTAAAATGTAAAATCTTAAGAAGCACCAAAAAGATAAGCTTGCTTACTCCAATTCCTAAAAGAAGTCCTAGTACCATACTTATAAGAGTTACAAAAAATATTTCCCAAAATAGTACTTTAGCAATATGCCTTTTCTCCATACCTAGTATATTATATAAACCAAGCTCTTTTTTACGTCTCTTAATAAGAAAGCTGTTAGTATAAAAAAGAAAAATAATAGAGAATAAACCAATAACATAAGTTCCTAAGTTTAGTATAATTTTAAGTTCTCTTCCCCCAGACATAACGTCTAGACCATCATTTACTGATATAAAATGCATTATATAAAACATAGCAATGGAAGATATACAAGTTAAAATATATGGGAAATAAGTCTTCCCATTCTTTTTAATATTAGTAGCTGCCAGCTTTTGATAGAACATATTACTCATTTTTTGCACCGCCTGTAGCAATTATAGTAAGTGTATCAGAAATTTTTTGATACATTTCCTCTTGAGACATGGATGCTCTATACAGTTGGTGGAAAACTTCTCCATCCTTTATAAAAAGTACACGACTTGCATGGCTGGCTGCTTTAGTACTATGAGTAACCATTATTATAGTTTGTTCTTCTTTATTTATATCATTAAATAAACGTAAAAGCTCATCGCTAGAATGAGAATCTAACGCTCCTGTAGGCTCATCTGCAAGAATAAGTTGCGGATTAGTTATTAGAGCTCTTGCAACAGCAGCCCTTTGCTTTTGTCCTCCAGATACTTCATAAGGATACTTGTGTAATATTTCATCTATACCAAGCTTTTTAGCTATAGGTTTTAAACGACTATTCATTTCATTAAAAGCCTTTCCGGATAAAACAAGAGGTAAAAATATATTATCTTGTAGTGAAAAAGTATCAAGAAGATTAAAGTCTTGAAATACAAATCCTAAATTATCACGTCGGAACTTAGAAATCTCTTTTTCTTTAATGTTAATACTGCTTATTCCATTAAGCACTACTTCTCCACTTGTTGGCTTGTCAAGAGCTGCAATAATATTTAACAGTGTTGTCTTACCTGATCCAGATTCCCCCATGATAGCTACATATTCACCTTTTTCCACTGAAAAGGATACATCTGCTAAGGCCTGAACATGGTTTGCTCCAAAACGGCTGGTATATATTTTTTTAAGTTTTTTTACTTCTAATATTGACATAAATCATTCAACCGTTGCATAAACTCTATAAAAGCTTTATATAACCTTATAAATTTTATTTTAATTCCTTTTTCATCAAACTCTATTTTAATTTAAAAATCTACTCTAGTTTGGTGTAGTTCTCAAAAGGCTTAAATTCGGATACAACGCATCCTACTAAGATTAGTAATTTCTCAAAATTCACCTATGCTAACCCATAATTACCAAGATTAATTGAAGCATTTTTATCTCTATCTATTTCTAAACCACATTTTTCACATCTATAAACTCTATCCTTTAATTTTAAATCTTTCTTTACACTTCCACAACAGCTACAAGTTTTTGAGCTAGGATAAAACTTATCTACTTGAATAAATTTTATCTTATTAAATTCACATTTATATTTTATTTGTCTTATAAATTCATAAAAGCCTTGCTCTGCTATTGCTTTAGATAAATGTTTATTTTTCATCATTCCACTTACATTTAAATTTTCCATTACTATTCTAAATGGGTACATTTTTATTATTTTATTTGTAGCTTGATGAATGTGATTCTTTCTTATATTAGATAATTTTCTGTAAAGCAATTTAATTTGTTTTTCTAATTTTATAATATTATTAGTTTTAACAAATTTATTTCCTTCCTTATTTGCTTCATATTTTCTTGATACTTGTCTTTGCAATCTTCTTAATCTTTTCTTTAATTTTTTTACTCGTTTAGTTTTATTAATGTTTTTAATAGGTTTATCTAGCACATTTATAGTTGCTAAATCCTTTATTCCTAAATCAATTCCAATAGATAAATCTTCATTAAGTTCAACTTGGTTTTCGTTGTCCTCAAAAGTAAAACTTAAATACCAGTACTTCCCGTCAAAGCTGCAATAAGGGTTACTATAGTTACAACTAGGTATTTTATAATTTGTTTTGAATCTTACTTTTCCTATCTTTTCTATGTTACAAATATCACCTTTAAAATAAAGATGATCATATCTAACATAAAAAGATTTACTAGATTTTCTCTTTGTTTTAAATTTAGGATAACAACTTTTATTTTTAAAGAAAGACTTGAATGCTTTATTTAAATTTCTCATACTTTCAACCATTGTTGTATTTGAAACTTCATTTAGCCATTTAAAATCTTCTTCTTTTTTTAGTTTTGTAAATTCTTTTCTTATGCTTGACATTGAATATTTTTCACCTTGTTCATAAGCTAAAATACATTTATTCAAAGCCCAATTATAAGTAAATCTACTACAACCTATTGATTTAAACATTAATATTTCTTGTTCTTTTGTTGGTAATAATCTTATTTTTCTTGCTTTTACCAAGAGTTCACCTCCTTTAACTTTATATTTTATATACTTAGTTTTTCCATTTTAAGTACTTTTTATGGTACTAAGTAAAATATAAAAATTATTGAAGATGAAAAGCTTTAATAGATATTACAACAATTTTGAACTAACTAAACATAAAATTTTTTTAATTATATTAAGAAGAATAAATTAATATTTTGAGATTTATAATTACTATTCTTAAGAAATTTGTATCTAGCGCCCTGAAAAATAGAGCGTTATTTTTTATAAAGTTATATAAAGTTTTCAAAGAACTTTTTTAAAGTTTATGTTTATTTACTACAGAACGCTACTTCTATAATGCCATTTCACTCACGTTAATGACCTCGACCTTTCGGATACGAGCGTAGACTATATCACTACCCGTTATACATATAGTATAGGTTGGGTATCCTCTACTTCCACCACCAATAGCTTGTGATGTACTCCCATTATGGGATAGTCGTTGAAGTTTCTCCTGTTCGGAGCTTACCTGCTGATTATCCATTGTACTAACACTTAGGATTTAACCTTATGCTATCTAACTAATTTTTTCTACTTTCGTAACCATCACGCTTAGCTTTATTTCAAACTTACGTTGTGGTTTAGTTAGCTTTAGGAACTTCCAGCAATTCAAAGGATTTTGGATAGTTTTAAACTATCACTCCACACTCTTTATGAATGTGGGAGGCTAATGTTATAAAGTCATTATAAGGTTTTATAAACTCTTATAACGTTTTTGTAACTGTTAAGTTACCTCCAAACTTCTTATTATGTTCAGTATAGCAAAAGGAAGAAATGCCTGCCTTAACTTTGGCTTACATTTCTTCCTATAACCTTACGCCTTTGTAAGGTTGAAATTAAAGCTTATTCTATTCCTAACTCAATTGTTTCTAAATTAATTTTTACTTTTGTCCCTTCATCAACCCTTGATTCTATGGTTATACTGTGAGAAAGCTTATTTAAAATCTGCTTGCATAGATATAAGCCAAGGCCTGTAGACTTTTTATCCCATCGCCCATTATACCCTGTAAAACCTCTTTCAAATATACGCACTAAATCCTCTTCCCTTATACCAATACCTGTGTCTTCTATAACAAGAGTTTTTTCAGAAGGACTATCCATGTATATTGAAATAGTCCCCTCTTTGGTATACTTCAATGCATTTGATAAAAGCTGCTCGATAACGAATACCAGCCACTTTTCATCAGTTAAAACCTCACAGTTCAACTCTTTAAAATCCAATTTAATTTTTCTTCTTATAAACATTCTTGCGTATTTTCGTACTGCCTGCTTTACTATATTATCGAGGCTTTGCTTTTTTAATACAAGATCAGAAGACATACTCTCAAGTCTTAAGTACTGCAATACAAATTCTACATACTGCTCAACCTTAAACAATTCCATAGAAAGTTCTGAACTTAAATCACTTTCTTCCGACTGAAGAATCAAATGCATAGCTGAAATAGGTGTCTTTATTTGATGAGCCCATAAAGTATAGTAATCTACTAAATCGCTCCGACTTATATCTGCATTATAAGCTGTTTGAAGATTTTGCTTGTAAGTTATAGTAAGCAAATCATAATAGTCTTTTTCAATCAAATCTTTAGCCTCAGGAAGATTATCAAAATTTAAAATAATATTATCCTTTAACTCTTGAAGCAGCTTATGTTTCTTGTAGAAATAAAAAAAATCTACTATAAGAAAAAGGAACCCTATACTTATGCAAAGAATACTAGCATAGGCTACAGGTTCTACTGGAAGATTATATAAAGAAAATACAATTACAAAAGTTAGACAACTCAAAATCAAAAAAATAACGCCCTTAAGTCTAGCCTTAATATAAAAAGTTATAATCTTAAAAATCTCTGTCTTTTTCATATCATTCCACCAAATATCCTATACCCTTTTTAGTTACGATAAAATCGTATAACCCTATCTCCTGTAGCCTTTTGCGTAATCTTGTTATATTAACAGTTAATGTATTATCATCAATATAACTGTCTGTCTCCCATAATCTTGTCATAATAATATCTCTAGATACAATTTTTCCTTTATTCTCCATAAGTGTTTGTAATATTTTATTTTCATTTTTTGATAACTCAGCCTTATTCCCATTATAGGTTAAGGAAGAATCGCTCATATTAAGTATTGCTCCTCTATGCTCAAGTAGATTAGTCTGTCCTGTAAAATCATAAGTTCGCCTAAGTAAAGCCTGCACCTTAGCTGTTAGGACATTAAGATCAAAGGGTTTTGCAATGAAATCGTCTCCCCCCATATTCATAGCCATAACTATATTCATATTATCCGAAGCTGATGATATAAATATAATAGGAACTTTTGAAACTTTTCGAATCTCATTGCACCAATGATAGCCATTGAAAAAGGGCAAGGTAATATCCAGAAGAATAAGCTGTGGATCATAGGAGGCAAAAATAGAAAGTACATCCTTAAAATCAGTCACACAGTCCACTTCATATCCCCATGATTTTATATGATTTTTTAAAGCTTTAGAAATTATTAAATCATCCTCTACTATAAGAATCTTATACATTTACTTATCTCCTCAATTCCTTTTTAATCCAAATAATAACCTAATTATATCATAACTAATTTTATACATTGATTTCTTGTATTTATTTATGTTAAAGTTTATTCTTTTTCAATATATCTCTGATATCATCAATATCTCTAGCATAATAATCCGCACCTGTTTTCTCACATACCTTCTCATAATTTGAGAAGGCTGAACCTCCTAATATTATTATAGGTGAATTTTTACCGAAATATTTTTTTATAGCGCTTATCATATATATTGCAGAGTCTATATGATATTCCAATGTAATAGAAATTGCGATAAATTTTGGTTTTTCAATATCTATTGCTTTGACAACACTCTGTACTGGAACGTTACAACCTAAATAAATTACATTCCATCCTTCAACTTCTAATATATCACTTATCATTCTTAATCCAATATTATGAAGCTCTGCACCTGCATTTAAGGATATCATTGATTTTGATTTAATACTTTTTCTCTTCTCTCTAAATTTTATCTCTCTCATAACATCAATTGTTACCTCTGATATAAAGTGCTCCTTCCATACATCTACTGTACCCTTCTCCCACAAAACACCAACTTCCTTCAAGACCTTATCTAATATATCAAAAAATATATATTCTATATTCACACCATCTTCATGAAAACCTACTATAAGTTTTCTTGCATTTTCACTATCTCCTTGTAAAAGATAATTTAAATAGACTTTATCAGCAGTTTTTAAATCTATACCCTTACTTTTAGCATCTTTCGTAGAACGAGCTATTTCCTCTGATCTTCCTAAAAGATAATCCAGAGTAACCTCAAATAAGTCAGCCATCTTATTAAGCTTTTCCATATCTGGAACTCTAGTTCCTTGCTCGTAATTAGCTACAGTAGTCTGCCCTATATTAAGTAAACTTGCAAGTTTTTTTTGCGTGTATCCCTTATTCTTTCTAAGTTCTTTCATACGATTTGCAAACCCGTTATTCATACTATACTCCTTTTCTTTTATATCATTAATTAATTATATCACATTTCGTGTATTTTATAAATATTTTTTGTATTTGTCATTGCTTTAATTCATATTGTGATATATAATAATATCAATATTTAACTAATAATGATTATCCATTTTAGAAATAACTATACTTGCATAGGAGGATAGAATATGACACTACCATTTAAAATAGCAGTACGTTTTTTAAAGTCAAGTAAAGGTCAAACTACACTTATTGCACTGGGAATTGCAGTTGGTGTATCAGTTCAGATATTTATTGGCTCTTTAATACAAGGTCTTCAAAAAAGCCTTATAAATAAAACTATAGGCAATTCATCACAAGTTACCATTTCATCAAATACAGAAGATAAATTTATAAAAGACTATAGCAAAATTATTGATAAGATTAAAACTTCAGATAGCAGAATTATAAACATTTCTGTAGCATCTGATGTTCCAGCACTTGTTAATGAAGATGAAAAAAACTATTCTGTTTTAGTAAGAGGAATGAATATAGAAGATTCCGATAAAATTTATAATATAAAAAAAAGAATATATGAAGGAAGAGAGCCAAAAAGTGAGCTTGAAACTATTATTGGTAAAGAGCTTCAACAAGAATTAGGAGCTAAAATCGGGGACAAACTCCAAATTATAACTAATTCAGGGGAAATTAATGAATTGACTATAACTGGTTTTTATAATCTTAATGTGGCTTCTATAAATAAATCTTGGATGATTACAACCCTAGAAACCTCACAGAGGATATTTTCACTTGATAATAGGATAACAGGTATTGAAATGCAAGTTAATGAAGTTTTTAAAGCAGATGAGATTGCATCAAAATTAATCCCTACTCTTGATAATAATTTTAAAGTTGATAACTGGAAAGCTCAAAATGCAGAGTTACTTAGCGGACTTAATGGTCAAAGCATTTCAAGCATAATGATACAAGTTTTTGTTCTAATATCAGTTTCACTAGCAATAGCTAGCATTCTAGCTATTACAGTTATTCAGAAGTCAAAGCAGATTGGTATTCTTAAAGCAATGGGTATAAAAGATAGATCCGCAAGTTTAATATTTTTATTCCAAGGACTCTTGCTTGGAGTTATGGGAGCAATCCTTGGCGTGTTACTTGGGCTTCTATTAGGAGTAGTATTTACCAAATTTGCACTAAATCCTGATGGAACCCCAGTTGTAGATCTTTATATTGATTATGGCTTCATAGCACTTTCTGCAATAATTGCACTTATATCTGCTACTGTAGCTTCATTAATACCGGCAAAACGATCTTCAAAACTTAATCCAATAGAGGTGATACGTAATGGCTAATATAATTAATTTAAATAATATAAATAAAACTTATGGTGATGTAATAAAAACTAAAGTATTAAATAATATTAATCTATCAATTGAAGAAGGTAGCTTTAACTCTATAATAGGTTCTTCTGGAAGTGGTAAAAGTACTCTTTTAAATATAATGGCAACTCTAGATAAACCAACTACCGGAGATGTCTTTATCAATGGAGAAAAAACTTCCATTATGAATAAAAATGAACTTGCAGAACTTAGAAATGAAACTTTAGGTTTTATCTTTCAGTTTCATCATCTTCTTCCTGAATTTACCGCACTAGAGAATGTTTTATTGCCATATAATATTAAACATTCTAAACCTTCAAAGGAAATAATTAAAAAGGCTGAAGAACTATTATGTCTTGTTGGTCTTGATAAGGTTAAAAATAATATTGCAACTAAAATGTCTGGAGGTCAGCAGCAAAGAACTGCAATAGCAAGGGCCTTAATGAATAATCCAAAGATAATATTAGCAGATGAGCCTACTGGTAATCTTGATTCTGAATCCACGGAAATTATATATAATTTAATGAGAGATATAAATAAAATGTTTAATACAACATTTGTAGTAATAACTCATGATAGAAAAATAGCTGAAAAGGCTGATAGGATTATAGAAATAAAAGATGGTAAAATAATCATGGATATATAGTAAGCAATACTTTAATTTAAACATGCTTACAAATAGTGATATTCTAGTATTATGGAGGAGGATATTCAAGTCTCCTCCATATTTTTTAATCTTTATATACTATTTAAAATTAATATAAAAATATTAGTCTGTTTTAATTATCTCTTTTTGTATATTTTAATATAGTAATACCGTTATCTACTATATATTCATTTAGATGCAATTTTATCGTAGGATTATTTCCTAAAAATAAAGGTCTTCCGGAACCTAATATTATTGGAATTATCCCAATAATATATTCATCAATAACATCAGCTTTAATAAAACTATCTATAAGTACACCTCCACCAAATAGAAATATGTCCTTTCCTTTCTTTTCTTTTTCTTCTTGTATTACTTTAACTATATCGCCATTAATAAAGTGTATATTATCTTTATCATGAATATTTTTAGATGTTGCTATATATACTTTTTTATTTTTATAATCATTATGCATATTTTGATCATAACAATTTTTTCCCATAACCACTATATCTACACCTTCCAAAAACTTATCAAAATCAAATTTATCTTTAGTATTTAATATGCTGTCTCCAGCACCAACTATCCAATCATATCCTCCATCATCTGATGCTATATACCCATCAAGACTTATTGCCAAATTCAAAATTATTTTTCTTTTCATATTAAATGCCTCCTTAATTATACAAATTATTTTAATTTTTAAATGTTTTATTATCATTATTATTTAATATATAATTAATTATAATTCATAATAGTTGACATCTTATGTCATGTGATAGGAGGAAAAAAATGAGAGCTGATAGATTAATTTCTATAATAATGTTATTGCAAATAAATAAAAAGTTAACTGCTTCCGAACTATCAAAAAGGCTTGAAGTTTCTATAAGAACTATTTACAGAGATATTGATACACTTAGTCGAATTGGAGTTCCTATTTTTACTGATAAGGGCATAAATGGTGGAATAAAACTTTTAGGAGACTATAAGACATCACTTAATGGAATAAGTAAAAAAGAACTTTTATCACTATTCATTCCTACTAGTGATAAGATTTTAGAAGATTTAGGTATAGAAAACCTTAAATATTCTGCAGTTCTTAAAATCTTAGGAACATCTACAACTAATGAAATACAAGAATTAGAAAATATTCAAAACTATATTTATATAGATATGTATACTTGGAATGAATCTAATAATATAGTTAACATAAATATTCTTTCTATATTACAAAATGCTATATGGAATTCAAAGTCCTTAAAAATATTATATAGAAAAGTAAATGAGACAAAAGAAGTAGAGTTAAACCCACTTGGCTTGGTTTGCAAACGAAGTATTTGGTATTTAGTAGCTATAAACAATGAAATTATTAAAACATATAAAGTTAAATCTATTGAATCAGCTTTATTAATGGATTCTTTTATTAGACCTCATGATTTTAATCTTAAAAACTACTGGAGAACTTCTACTACCAATTATAAAAAGTTAATTCCTAAACATACTTTTACATTTAAAATTAACCGAAATATATTAAATAATATAAAAGAAAGGCAATTCATAACTATTATTGATACCTTTATTGAAGAAGATGAACTTTATATTAAAATAAAGTTTGATGCAATATGGCAAGGTATAGAATTTGCTTTTGGATATGGTAAAGATATTAAAATTATTGAACCTATTGAAGCTATCTCTGAAATTAAGAAAAAAGCATTAGAAGTAATTGGTTTGTATTAAATATATATCATTGTATTCTAAGCTTTAAAACAATTTTCTTTAATATCTAGATTTATTTTTGCAGTAATACTTATAATAAATTATAATATCATTAATCTTAATATTCTTATAAGGGAAGTGAATTTATGTCAAAGATAATTATTATTGAAGATACTGAAACAATAAGAAAGGAATTAAATATCTTTTTAACTAGATATGATTATGAAGTTCTTGCTCCATCAAATTTTGAAAACATTATTCATTACATCCTAAAAGAAAATCCTGATTTATTACTTCTAGATATAAATCTTCCTGTATTTGATGGCTATCACATATGTAGAGAAATAAGAAAAAGTTCAAATATGCCTATTATAGTAGTTACAAGCAGAAACAGTGAAATGGATGAAATTATGAGTATGAATTTAGGCGCTGATGATTTTATTACAAAACCTTATAATACTCAAATTCTTTTAGCGAGGATTTCTTCACTCTTAAGAAGATCTCAAGGGTCATCTCTTCAAGATACAATGTATTATTATGATTTAAAACTTAATTTGTCTAATAGCTCAATTACTTACAATGAAAATACAGTAGAGTTAACTAAAAACGAGCTTAAAATACTTTCATGTATGATTAAAAATAAGGGGAAGATAGTATCTAGAGATGAGCTAATGAATTTTATGTGGAATTCAGATATTTTTGTAGATGATAATAATTTGTCTGTTAATGTTACAAGATTAAGAAAGAAATTAGAGGCGATTGGAATGAAAGACAATATAGAAACTAGACGTGGACTTGGATATATACTGCCATGAGTTTAAAAGATTATTTAAAAGACAGATTCTTATTTCTTTTAATTAATTTTATATTATTCATTATCATCTGTTTAATAATGCTACTTATTAATGTTAATAGCAATATAATAATTCTAGTTTTCTCAATATGGTTCTTCCCCCTTTTTTCTTTTATTATTACTGAGTTTATAAAAACAAATAAGTTTTACAAGGACTTAAATAATACTATGGAAAACTTAGATGAAAAATATCTTATCTCTGAAATTATAAAGGAACCTGATTTTATTGAAGGAAAAACTGTCTACAATATGTTAAAAGAAACAAACAAAGCTATGCATGAGCATGTAAAAAAATATAAGGATATGCAAAGTGAATACCGTGAGTATATAGAGACTTGGGTTCATGAAATAAAGACTCCTATCTCCTCAACGCGACTTATCATAGAAAATAATGAAAATAAGGTTACTACGAGTATTGATTATGAAATAAGAAAAATTGAAGATTATATTGAGCAAGTACTATATTACTCAAAAAGTAATAATGTAAGCAAAGATTATATAATAAAAGAGATTTCTTTGGCCTCTGTAGTAAGAAATACTATCAAGAAAAATTCAAGAGACTTTATAAACAGAAGAATTTCTGTTGACATGGACTCAGTAGAAGGTAATATATACTGTGATTCCAAGTGGCTTGAATTCATATTAAATCAAATTATAGGAAATTCTATTAAATATAGCATAGAAAATGAAGGAAGGATAAAAGTTTATACTACTTTAAATGAAAATAATATAATTCTTACTATAGAAGATAATGGAATAGGTATAATAAACAAGGATATCAATAGGGTTTTTGAAAAAGGCTTTACTGGGGATAATGGGAGAAAACTTGGTAAGTCTACTGGAATAGGACTTTATTTATGCAAAAAGCTTTGTGATCAACTAGGCTTAGGCCTTAGTTTAACTTCTAAACTTGGGAAGGGAACAAAAGTTAGTATTGTCTTTCCAATTGGCAAGGTTAACTTAATAAATTAAATTTATATTTATAATGGATTCATAGCAATTATATTTAAAATAGCTATGAGTCCATTATTTTTTATTCACTTAGATTTTTTATCTTTCAAAAATGTAACCTTAATGAAATATAAACTAATATGCATCTAGCAGAAGTGTTAGTAAAATAATATACATAAAGAAATTATTAATCAAAGCTTGGAGGAATTTTTTATGAAAAAATTTTTAATACCTATTTTACTAGTAATTTTAATATGGACCGGATTGAACTCTGCTTATAATTATTTCTTCGGTCCTAAAATTATAGAAATTACACTAACTAAATCTGTTGATGACAAAGGAAAAGCTAATGAGGCAACTAATACTTTTACTTCCAAAGATAAGATTTACCTTTCTGCAAAGGGAAAAAAGTTTGCTATAAAAGAAGCAACTGTTGTTTGGTACAAGGGTGAGATATTAACAAAAAATAGATTTAAGGTAGAGGAAAATATAAAAATAAATAACTCTGGATATTTTACTGCCGAGCTATCTATTCCTGGAGGTCTTGAAGAAGGTGAATATGGAGTAGCAATCTTTAATGGCAATAATGATATTATAGAACAAAAAATTGAATTTAAAGTAAAAAATTAAAGTAATATGGAATAACTGTAAATATTAAATCTCTTTAGGGGGAAAGACTTTGGAGGAAAGCAATGGAAAATATATTAAAGGTAGAAAAAATTGAAAAATATTATGGTAATAAAGGTAATATAACAAAGGCTATAGATAATATAAGTTTTACTGTGGATAAGGGAGAATTTGTTGGAATAATGGGGCCCTCAGGTAGTGGTAAAACTACTCTATTGAATTGTATTTCAACTATAGATAATGTTACAACAGGTAATATTATTATAAATAATAAGGATATTACTAAGCTTAGACCTAAGTCCATAGAAAAATTCAGACGTGATGAGTTAGGCTTTATATTTCAGGATTTTAATCTTTTAGATACTCTTACTGCCTATGAAAATATAGCTTTGGCTCTAACAATACAAGATAGAAAGGTTACTGAAATAGATAGCCTTATTAAAAAGGTAGCAGAAAAACTAGAGATATTAGATGTTTTAACTAAATATCCATTCCAAATGTCAGGAGGTCAAAAGCAAAGAGTAGCTTCTGCTAGAGCTCTAGTTACTGAACCTTCACTTATACTAGCTGATGAGCCTACTGGAGCATTAGACTCTAAATCCTCAAGACTTCTTTTGGATTCTTTTGAAAAGTTAAATAAAGAGCTTCAAGCTACTATACTAATGGTTACTCATGATGCTTTTACAGCTAGCTATGCTCATAGAATTTTATTTATTAAGGATGGCAAGATATTTAATGAACTAATTCGTGGAAATGACTCTAGAAAAGAATTTTTCAATAAAATAATTGAAATTGTAACTTTACTTGGAGGAGATGCTAGCGATGTTTTCTAAAATAGCAATAAATAATGTAAAAAGGAGCTTTAAGGATTATTCTATATATTTTCTTACTCTAACATTTGCAGTATGTATTTTTTATAGCTTTAATTCTATTGAATCTCAAAAGTCACTACTTGATATAAATACTAGTACTGAAGAATACATGATAATGTTAAATAAACTAATAGCTGGAGCCTCTATATTTGTATCTTTTATTCTAGGCGGTCTTATAGTTTATGCTAATAATTTTCTTATAAAAAAGCGTAAAAAAGAATTAGGTATATACATGACATTAGGTATGTCTAAGAGGAAAATCTCTAGAATCCTAATTCTAGAAACCTTTTTTATTGGCTTATTATCCTTAGTTGTTGGAATTTTATTAGGAATTATAGTTTCTCAAGGGCTATCAGTTATTACAGCTAAATTATTATCAGTTAATATGAATAACTATAAATTTATTATATCAATAAGTTCAATAGCTAAGTCTTCATTATATTTTGGAGTAATATTCATTTTAGTAATGATATTTAATCAAGTTACTATTTCTAAGTATAAACTTATAGACATGCTTAATGCAGCAAAGAAGAATGAGGAAGTAAAGATCAATAATCCTATTATTTCAATAATTATGTTTATTTTATCCCTAGCATCACTTATATCTGCATATACTCTAATAATGAAAATTGGGTTATCTGTTGATGATTATCGTTTTATGCTTTCAATTGTTTTAGGGATTATTGGAACTATACTATGGTTTTTTAGTCTCTCAAGCTTTTTAATTCAAATTATACAAAAGAATAAAAATATATATTTTAAAAAATTAAATATATTTGTTTTAAGACAAATTAATAATAAAATAACAACTAACTTTATATCCATGACTACTATATGTCTTATGCTTTTTTTAACTATAACGCTTTTATTTAGCATGTTTAGCTATAAAAGTACCTTTGATAAATCCTTAAAAGGTAATACTTACTTTGATAGTTCTGCAAAGCTTTATGTTGATACTGATGTCCAAGAAATTAATGATATGGAAGAGCTTTTAAATAGTATAAACTTTAACTTTGATTCTTCTGAAAAATATGTTTTTTTCAATCAATACAAACTTGATATTTATCTAAGCGAACTACTAAATGATTATTTAACTAAAAAAGAGATAGATGAAATGAAGTTTTCTTATTCAGATCATACTATACCAGCAGTAAAAGTATCTGAATATAATTCTATAAATAAACTTTTAGATAAAGATTCTATAGATTTAAAAGATAATGAGATATTAATTGTGTCAAACTATGATGAATTTAACAAAGCCTTCCATAAATTTATTAAAAATGAAAACTCTGTAGTAATCGATAATAATACTTATATCATTAAAAATGGGAGTACAGTTAAAGATAATATATCTAGTGTGGCCCGTGAATTAAAATTTATATATTTCATAATACCTGATAACTTTGAAGGAAAATTAACACTAGAACAATCAAATGTTAATGTAATATATGATAAAAGTAACTATGCAAAATCAGAAGAAAAGTTTTCAAAATTCTATGTTAATATTTTAGAAAATAGAAATCCTGATGGTTCAACTGCTTTAGTTCTTGGAAACACATTGGAACAATTATATTCCCTAGTGTATGGTTCATCTGCAATGGTTGTATTCTTGGGTATATATTTAGGCGTAGTATTTTTAATATCAAGTGCTGCAGTGTTAGCATTACAGCAATTATCAGAAGCAAGTGATAGTATTAGTAGATATAATTCTCTTAAGAAAATAGGTGTTACTGAAAAAATGATAAATAAATCAATACTAAAACAAACCTTAATTTATTTTATGGCACCTTTATCACTAGCTATTATACATTCAATAATTGGTATGAAAGTAGTAAATGAAGTCTTTGCTACTTATAATAAAAATTTATTCAGTAACTCTTCTATAATAATAGCTTTAGCTCTTACTATAATCTACGGTGGATATTTCTATACAACTTATATTAGCTTTAAAAATATAGTTAGAAATAGTAAATAGTATTTTACCTTTATCTCATAGTTGATAATTTTATTTTATTAATTACTACTAAGTTAAGTAACTTTAGATTTATGTAATTCAATTTTTATCTTATTGGATAATAAAAGGAGCTGTCGCACTGTTGCGACAGCTCCTTTTATTACTTTTGAAAATTTAAATTCTTATTTATATTAATATTATACTGTTCTATAAAATTATCTTTATTCTGCATTCCTCGCTCCTAGCAATCCCACTTATTTTTCTTCATATCAACATGATTCTCATCTTTAAAAGATACACCTTCTTCTAACAGTAGATATCGTTGTTCCTGCCATCCTGGTGCTAACCTTCCAGCATGATTTACCACACGATGACATGGATATTTGCCATAAAATTCTGCCTTGCTAAGGACCCTCCCTACAAGTCGTGCATTTTTGTCTCTACCAATAAGACTTGCAATTTGTCCGTACGTAGCTACTTTCCCTTTTGGGATTTCTTCAACAACAGAAAGTATTTGATAAATCAATTGTTCATTCATAATCTTTTTCATATATTCTCCTGTAATAATAAAGATACTCTTTTCTTTTAATTTGCTCCTGTGATACGTATGGAAAATCCCATCCTATTATTCGTGGTCTATTAATTCCATTACTATTAGCCCAATCTTGCATATGTTTTATAGCATTCTATTCTGGCTCTCTACTTATAACTGAATATTTAGAGAAAGAAAATGACTCTACAGCTTCTGCTCTAATATTAAAATAAGGTTCATTAATTATACTCATATCTTCCCTAACTAACCTATCCTTAGATCATGAGAAAAACTTGCATCACTAAAGTCTATTTAGTGCTCTTGTTAAAACAGTATCCCAGGGTCTTGACTCAATCATCCTAATATCATTTTGATTACAAATATCTGCTATCCACTTTCCATATGCAATACTTATTTCGGCTCTGTAGTGTTGCATATTATCACCTTCTCTTGATAAATAATTCTGTAATATTTGATTAATGTCTGTTTCGTTTACAAAAATTGACTTTACTTCTGGTTCCCTAAATGAATTTGTGAACTCTGGGTAGATAAAATCGCCCTCAATAATAATAGGTAAGTTGTCTTTAATATGCCTGTTTACAAGCTCTTTCAATACTGGAATCATCTCTTTGCTTACATCAATCAACCAGTTCACATTGTCATCAACTCCAACATCCTCCCAATTCAAACCATCATCCCAATAATGTATTGCTGGAAAACTATCCTTAGTTGTAACCTTTTCTACAGATAGATGAATATCATCTACTTCTAGAACATTAACACCGTAAAACTTTGCAATTTCATACGCTAGGCTTGATTTACCGGTTCCCGAAGCTCCACCAATAAATAAAACCGTCCAGTCTCTATCATTATTCACCTATTAACCCCCTTTATAAATTCCTCTTTTAACTTTAATTCTAAATTTATTATTTATTAATTATAACACAATTTGTAAATATAGGCTTTCTTATGATAGGCTATTTTTACATATAAAAATAGCCTTAGCCATTGATATTAATTAGCTAAGACTATAAAAATCATTTATAAGGAAACTCCACTCACATGCGTTCACTGAGTAAGTTCCATCGATCAAATCGGAGGTTTGAGGTGTCACTTATGATACGGTTCTCCGTATCGGTAGTAAGTGAGGTTTTTATAATTAGCTTATATAAAGCTTTTCTTATCTATTAGCATTATATTGATTCTATATATATTTGTTGTTCATGATTTACCCATCCACTTATTTGGTAATTTTTATATTTGCCATTAGCCTTATAACTTATAGTAGGGATAAAATAAGAAACTATTTTAATTCTTTTATTCTCTCTTATTGAATTATTTATGCTATCAATTAGATTTTTATTTCCAGTAAATAGTGTGCACTTATAAAAATTCAAATTACCAGTTTCATCTGGATTAATATACTTAGATAGTTTAAAATTAATAAATGAACTACCAGCTTCATTATACTCTATTTCACTATCTATTATTCCCTCTATACATATTGGATAACTTAGTTTTCTCAAATTTTCTTTATATACATATCCGTTATTATCTATATATTTATATAAAGTTTCTTCTTCACCTAATTCATAATAAAAATTTTTCCATGCTATACTTTTACCTTTGCTTTTTATCTTTATAATATCCTCAAGTTCCTTTTTATCTTCTATTTCGCTACGCAATTTCATTATATCTTTCATAACAGCAAGATGTGGTGATGCAACACCAATAGGCTTATATACCTTTTTCTTCCTATTAACATCACTAGTATTATGTATGTTAGTATTTAATTCCTCTTTGGAATTATTAGTCTTTAATGCCTCGTAGACTATATTAACTCTAAATTCAAATTTATTATTATTTATATTCTCAATTATTTTTTTATCCGCCTTTTTAGCTATAATCGTAACTCTTCCTAAAGTATTATAACAACATTCCATACAATGTTGTTCTCCATTAAGTAATCTGTAATATCTATTTTTAACTTCATAATTTTCTTTACTTAATCTAACCCAAGTTACTTTTGCATTACAATTCTCTGTATAACATTTCAGCAACTTTTTTTCTCTCATCTCTAATGTTGCATTATTAACTTTTATCTCTTCATTAGTGGTTATCAATCTTGCTTTGCTCATTTTTATTCCCATATTCTTCTCCCCTTTAAATATATAATATTAGAGAGTAATTTATTAACTATTACTCTCTTTTTAAATTTATAACTATATTATTATTATTTTTACTAGTTAATTTTCCTTTATCCAATGATAATAGCATTTCAATATCATCAGTATCCAAAGCCATTCCATAATTAGCTAGTTCATTAACTATCTCTGTTTCATTCATAACATCATTTGTTATTAACATATCTATAGATTTCTTTAATAATGCTGGTTTTGGTGTAACAATTAAATCATCTAAAGGTTCCTTAACTCTCCAGCCCTTTTTTGATAATTGTTTCATTAAATATTGGTATTGATTATGTGTAATAGCATTTAATTTAAATGCTCTTATTATCATTGCTGAAATAGATACCTTCCACTTCCTTTTTAGTTCTACATAAAATTCTAACTTATTAGGATATTGCATAACATCAGCTAAGAAACTTTCTTTAGGAAGCAAAAATGCAGCAGCAAAATTATTTGCTTCTTCCTCCATCATTTTATACTCTTCCCTACCTAACTCATCTACCTCAATACTACTATTATGAAGTATTATATGTCCTAATTCATGAGCCATACTAAACTGCCTTCTAACAGCTGATTCCTTATCATCTCCAACAACAACGAATGGTCTATCTACATTGTGTACTTTATGAATTTGTGTAAATGCATCAATTTTGCTTTCATTAGTTTTAAATGAGCTAACTACTACCCCGTTTTTCTCCATAACATTAACTATATTTACTATAGGATTAACACTTAATCCCCAATAGTCTCTTAGTTCTAATGTAATTTCCTCAATATCAATATTTTCTATATCTATTTGTGGAATCTTAAACTCTGGAAAATCTATATATTCCTCTAAAAATTCATAAATTTTAGCAAGTGTTTTTGTTCTTGTTACTTGAACTAATTGTTCTTTCTTACTAGTTGTTAATAATGCTCTAAAGAAAGTATTTACTGTTATATCTTCATCAACTTGTCTGAAATATTCTCTTGGGAATTTTAAAACATTCATTATCTTTAATAATGTTTCTATGCTTGGTGTTGCCTTTCCATTTTCAAATTGCGATATAGCCTGCTTTGAAATCCCTGTTTCATCAGCTAGGTCTGTTATTGTTTTTCCTCTATATAATCTGGCATTTTTTAATCTTTCACCATTAAACTCCATATTTTTAATCATAGTTATTCCTCCAAAGAGAAACTATCTGGTTACTAATTTCTATTTCTCTTTTCTCTATTTCTCTTTATTCTCATATTATCAATATTTTCTTTTGTAACTTTAAGTCCTAACTCAATCTCTTCATCTTCACTATATATATCTATAGTACTTACATCAAGACTATATTTAGGTTCAATGTATTCTGTCCAATCTTCCTTACATAATATTTGTAACGAAGGTGTGACAATTAAAGCTGAAATTGAACATAATTCTAAGCTTTTATCTGTAAATGTAATTAATACATGCTTTTTGACTTCACCATCAATATTATTTAATAGCTGTTCTACTGTATTTTGCATCTTCTCAACTTTCAATTCATTAAATCCTTCGAAGAAAGCTATTTGTTCTTGCCTTTCTTCTACCAATCCTTTATTTACAGTTGCTATCGCTTCTAAATAATGTACTTTATTGCTTTTTACTGTTTTACATACCTCTTCATATCTTTTTTCTTTCATTAAAGTATATAATGTCTTAGTATCTTTATCATACATTAATATTAATTGCCAAACACCCCTTTTACAAACCACTACATCATATTTCTTTTCTGGCAATGCGTCTCGGCACTCTGTATTTATCATGTCCCACTTAGTACCCGTATATCCCATATTAGTTACAGTTCTAGTATTGCCCATATGCTCATTAAATCTTTCCAATCCATTTTGTAATGCTTGAACTATTACTTTTTTATCTTCTTCCTTCATATCAATGATTAAATCATTAGACATTTTCTCACCTCCATAAATTCTATAATCTAATTTTACTATTTTTATTGATTTTGTCAAGTAACTTTCCATTTATTATTTTATAATTAATCATTATTACCATTTAAATCTAATATATTTATATATCAATATCTAAATTCAACGTATTTGTTCAAATTTTTCTTAACATAAAAGAAGAAGGGTACCCTTAATAGATATTCCTCCTCCTTTACTTTAAATATTTTACTAACCTATAATTTATTTTTAGTCTTTTTCTTCCACTTCTCTTAGCTCATTTACTGTAACCTTAGTATCATTAATAATTATGGACTTTCTCTTTATTAATCTTCTATTCCTAATACTAACTTAGTTTTGTTTAATAATCTATCTCTTAATTCATTACTCTTGTTTTCATTAGCGAACCACCAATCATGATATTGTTCACAAAACTCTCTATAGATATAATTTATATCATCTTTATGTTCAACCTCTAAAATATTACACATGATTTCACTATTCATATTAATACACTCATAAAATCTATTAAATAGTTCACTCATCCTTTCATTATAAAATTTAGATATTGTGTCTGTTGTAAATTTCTTGTTAGGCATTATCATTACTACTGTGCTTCTACCTTTCTTCTTTCCACGTCCAAAATATGAAGGTTCACTGTTATCTTCTTCTAAAGTGAATATTACCTTATTTTCATCTATACAATCTCCTTCTATTGATAGATTGTAACATTCAATATTATACTCTTTTAATATATCTCTACACTTTTCTAATTGAATACTTAAAGCAGTACTTTTTTTATTATCACTTTTAAACTTTAAAGTTACATTTTTATATATTGAATTTTCAAAATTAAACTCTTCATAATCTAATACAGATTCTGCATTATAAATAATTTTAAACTTGTAACTTTTATCTATATTAAACTCATCCTTATGTGATTCTATAAACCCTCTAAACTTCTGTGATACTCTTTCATCAAAAATATGGATATTTTCTAAACTTATTTCCATCAACTTAACCTCCCAAGGCATTAATAAATATTAAAAATACATCTACCACCAACACTCATCATCACTATCTTGAAATTTAACATCATACAAATTATCATTATATTTTTTACCAAGCAACTCATCATGTTTCTGATTAATTGGATTTAGCCACTCTATTTTCTCTCTTGCCCATTCTATATAGCTACAAATCTTATCTCTTTTTTCATTGTCTATAATATTGGTTATCCCTTTTTCTAATTCCCTTATATATTCTTCCATTTTAACTGATAATATATAATTTTCAGCACATACTTTTAATTCATCTATTTTTTTCATATCATACTCTTGTCTCTTCTTTAGTTTTCTTTTTTCAATCTCTTGCTGCCTCCTTACTTCATCTTCTCTTGCTCTCTTTTCCTTCTTAACTCTAATAATTTCAGCAGTATCAATAACCGTAATTATAAAATCACCTATCATCTCTTCTAACTTTTTATTACTTAAATCTCTCCAATTTTTCCTTGGAGCTTCATAATCATCAATAAACAATGTTAATTCTCCAGAGTACTTATAGTCATATGCTGGACTCCAATAAGAATCTTTATCAGTTTTTATATGTTCAACCCTAACGAGCTTTTCCTTTAAACCAATTTTAACTTCTTCTTTTCCTATACATACCCTAGTATCTTTATCTTTACTTTTTATCTGAAATCCTAACGCTTCTAGATTTTTCAAAATTGTATTCATTAGCCTAATAGCTCTGCTTCTTAATTCATTTGATACTTTTAAATCTATATTCTTAGCTCTACCATCTCTTAGCATATCTCTATTATCACTATAGAACTTGATTTCCTTAAGCAATGAATGTGGTTTATATAATTTTTCAGGAACTTTTATATTATTACAAAATTCTAATACTTTATTTTTTTCATCTTCTTCCATATGTTTTAATCTGTCATCTTTATTATAAGTAGTTTTTTTGTTATATTCGTATCTTTGTATAACTATCTTATTATCGCCATCAAAATTAGGTAATGCTATTCTTTTAGGATTACTTCCATTTCTAACTTTTGTCCAATAACCACTTTGAGGAAATGGGACATTTAACTGCCTACAATATTTTCTTAAACTTACTTCTGAAATACCATAAGATTTGGCTAAATCCTTCATCTTGATATTCCAAATTTCTTCATATAATTTTTTTCTTTCCAATACTATTAACATATTATAAATACCTCCCATAGATACTGCTAAATCTTATATGTATAGTATTGACATTTATATCTAGCTTCCCAACATATTACATAAAATTTATATAGCAATATCTAAGTTTAATGTATTTATATCAAGATTTCTCAACATAAAAGAAGAAAGAGTACCCTTTATAGATACTCCTTCTTCCTTACTTAGATAATCTACTAGACTATCATTTATTTTTAATTTTATTAAATCTATTTCTCTTACTTCATTTATTCTTATTTCTGATAATATCATATGAACCAATTTCTTTTGTTGCACTTTATTCCAATACTTCCCTAAAATTCTTTCTTATGCTCTTTATGAATTCTTATAATATTTATCTATTATTTAAACTTAAATTTAATATTTACAAATTACTTTTGTCCTATCCAATCTATATCATCTAATTTTTTTGATAATTTTTTCCATTCATCACCACCTCCCCATTCAATTCTGCCTTTCCTCTCCTCTGCAAGTCTAAATTCCCATACAGGTTGTTCATCTTTTTTATATTTATCTAACTTATAAAATCTCCATACAAGTCCATTTGTATAAATTACTTGCTTATATGAGTTAATATGCCCACTTAACTGCTCTAAATGTTTTTCCAAATCTAAATCTTCAGTTACATATTTTACCTCAATTGCTCCAAGAACTTTCGCGTCATTACTCATCTCTCTTGCTCTTATTACAAAGTCTGGAAATCCCGAATCACCTATAAACCTTTTAGAAAATTCAGTTCCTCTCCTTGTAGAAACATCTCTTAAAGAAATATTCACACCTTGTTTACTGGCCCTTATAATATATGCAATTATTGAATATAAATCACACTCAACACGATTTTGAGCATCTATTAATTCAATCTCCTCTATATATTTTTTAAAATTAATTTCTAATGTCATAGGCTTATTACCTCCAATAAATTCTTTATACTAAAATAATATACCTTCTTATATACTATCCTCAATATTTTTTCATTTTATTTTTTATTGTTATATAGCAATATCTAAATTCAATGTATTTATCTCAATATTTCTTAACATAAATGAAGAAGGAGTACCCTTCATAGATACTCCTTCTTCATTGCTTAAATAATTTATTAAGTTTTATTTAAATTAAAATTCTTTATACTAATATTTTTAACATAAAAAATATATATTTAAATTCTCCCTAAATCTTGTAACATTTTTTTAAGTGCTTCAAACATCATATACATCTCTTTACAATCTATTAGTGACATTTTTAAAATTTTATAGCTTTTATTATATTCACTGTAAAAAGGATATCTAACTGCATTATACAATCTTGAAAGCTTTACTCCATGCAATATTTGATTTTTAATTTGATTACTGATTTGCTCTCTTAGTAAATTATCGTTACCAGCTATAATTTCTATAAGAAAATCTATTGAACTATCTATTGAATGTCCTGTTTCTCTTATTTTATTTGCAAAATATTTATTTGATATATCAACTTTTTTACAAATAAAAAACTTCACATACTTTTCCATAGATTGTATACAAAAATAAACAGATTGATTATAATATCCTTTTTCATATAAAATTTTTGATGTCTTCTCATCTTCTTGAGAAATATTAAAGAAAATATTTGCCATATCTATACCATTGTTAATATATGTAGTTCTTCCTAAATTCATGTTTTCTTTTCTCATTGAGGTTCTCCCTGTAAAATTATATATTTATATCATTAAATTTATATACAACTAATTCTACTATAATATTCAATTTTCTTACTATTATATACTCTTATATATAAATTAACTCTATATACTATATATTATAATTTCATCTAATAACAACCTCAATATTACATTCTGGTGATATCTATATAGCGATATCTAAATTCAATGTCTTTATCCCAACATTTCTTAACATAAATGAAGAAGGAGTACCCTTCATAGATACTCCTTCTTCATTACTTAAATAATTTATTAAGTTATCATCTAATTTAATCTTAATTGAATCAATCTCCCTTAATTCATTAATAGTTATTTCTGAAATTATCATATGTAATAACTTCTTCTGTTGCTCTCTTGTTGAACTTTCAGTTAATACCTTACTAAAGTTTTCTAAGATACTTTTAACAAGTTCATATGGCACTTCCTCATTTACATCATCTGAAAGTGTTACTAATAATGGAGCTTTCTCTTCTTCTAAAGTCTTAACTCTCTTCATTAGTTCTTCTTTTCTTAACTTAAACTCTTCCTTAGTTATAATCTCATCTTCATAAGCTTCAAATAACTTAGCCCTTTTTTTATCTAGCTTCTCTAATTCATTATCTATTTTTGATAAGTCTTTCTTTGCAGGATTTACCTTTCTAATTCTTTCCTTATTAACATTATCAACTATTGTTTTCACCATTTTATCATTAGATAATAACTCTGATAACTTACTAAATACATACTCATTAGCCTTATCAACTCTTATTGAATTACTGCTACATATTGCTATACCTTTATTCTTCCAATTTCCACAAGCATAGTAAGCTATTCTTCTTTTACTTCCATCTTTTAATGTGTTTGTTGTTCTCATTATTACCATTCCAGCTCCACATTTAGGACATCTTAGTATTCCTGTTAGTGGATATTCTCCGTCATATATTCTTGAAGGCTTACCCTTCTTGCTTTCTAAAATTGCTTGTACCTTATCCCATAGCTTTTCATCAATAATAGCTTTATGTATTCCATCAGTTATTATTGGATTAGCATTTATATTTCTTCTCCTTTTTTCTGACCAATTCTGTCTTACATTATATCTTATTTTACCTATATAAACTGGATTAGTTAGTATATCTCTTATTGAACCTACTGAAAAGTTATTACCCTTCTTAGTCTTATAACATAGCTTATTTAATTGATTAGTAATAGCTTTATATCCTTTACCACTAGCATATTCATTGAATATAAATCTAACTGACTCTGCTTCTCTTTCATTAATAGTAAGTACTGTTTTAGTTCTTTTAGCTCCTTGTTGCTTCTCAACTGGAACTAAATCATATCCCAACACTTGTCCACCACACCATTCTCCAGATTTCGCCTTAGCACACATTCCCATCTTTACATTCTGAGCTATAGTTCCTCTCTCAAATTCTCCAACTAAAGCCATCATCTGAAACTGCATTTTACCAGCTGGAGTGCTATTATCAAACTCCTCTGAATATGACTTAAAAGCTATGTTGTTCATTTCTAATGTTTCAGCTATTTCTAATACATGAGTTAATTTACGACTAATACGATTTATCTTCCATACAAGCACCATGTCAAACTTTTTTTCTTCTGCATCCTTTAATAATTCCTTCAAGGCTGGTCTATTATTAATAGCCTTTCCACTAATTCCCCTATCTGAATAGCACTTGGTTACTACGTAATCCATCTTACTACACCATTCAGTTAATAGCCTTTCTTGTTCAGCAATACTGTAACCTTCTTCCGCTTGTTCAACAGTGGAAACTCTACA
This sequence comes from Clostridium sp. C8, assembly GCF_001010885.1. Taxonomy (NCBI): domain Bacteria; kingdom Bacillati; phylum Bacillota; class Clostridia; order Eubacteriales; family Clostridiaceae; genus Clostridium; species Clostridium sp. C8. The sequence goes on from NZ_LBMX01000092.1 coordinate 94,485, forward strand.
ATATATTGCTATACGCTTTTTTCTTTTTTCCATTATTATATTATGTGCTAAAGTTTTAAAATCCATCTTTATACTCCTCCAATTTACTTTTTATATTATCGGATTTATAATATATACTTGTCTTATTACTTTAATTACCTGAAATATTGAAGCCACTTCGTTACTTCAGTAACTTCAATATTTTCAGTTTATAATGGGTTACAATTGTTATGATACTTGGTCTTTTTCTCTTCTGATAAGTGTTTTAGTATTATTTCTGATATAATATCAATAATTTCATCTACATTTCTTTTATTGCTCATCTCTTGTTCCTCCTTAGTGTTTTTTATCTAGTGATTGAAAATTGTCCAGTATATGTATTGATAATATCTTTAGTTTCTATTACACCTTCATAAAAACTAATTAATTGTATTTCATTCATAAAGCAAGTTACCCATAAACTATTAATTAAATTTAAATCAATATCATCTAATGTCCATATTAACACTGCTTCTATTTCCTTACTTTTAATAGCTTTAATTAGAAAGTTTAAATTAGTATCTTCATTAGACCTATCTATAAAGAATTTTTTATCTCCTTTGTATTCTTCAAGTTCATACTTCAACCATTGTAGCCTTCCGTATCCAGTTATAATATTTTCAGCTGGACTTTCTTTTCTTAAGTAAACTCCTAATTTTTTATCTTTTAATGATTTTAAAATTTTCATCTTTATTTCTTCCTTCCTATCTATTAATTAAAATTGTTTATTAGCTCTTTAACAGGTATTATATGCTCCCAAAAGCTAATCAACTCTACTTCCCTAACTGAACAAACCTCAATAAGTTCTTTAATTAAAGATAAATCTATATCATCTATAGTCCATAAAACTATAGCTTCAATTCTACATTCATTAGCCATTTTAATGACTTTATATAAATTACTAACGTCTTCATGCTCATCTATGAAGATATCAATCTCTGCAACATGCTCCTTTATATCGTCTTCTATCCATTGTAATCTTCCATATCCACTAGTTGTAATTTCCTCACCTTTCTCTTTTCTTACATATAATGCAACCTTTTTATCTTGTAATGTTTCAAAAAATCTCATCTTCTTTCTCCTCCATCCCTTTATCTTGAAAATATCGACGTTATCGAAGTATCGAACTTAGATAACGTCATTAACTTATTAAAAATTAATTTTATCTGGCTCTAATGCTATAAGTGAGCTAATTGAAGAACTATCTGCACTAGCTTGTCCATTCATAAGTTCTTTAGGACTTTTACGTATCTCAACCTTTCTTCCTCTACTAGTGTTAGTAGAAGTAAATGTTATTCCCTCAAGTAAAAGGTTAGATTTCAATTCATTTAACTTTCTCATTAGAACATTAGGCTCTTTCACCCATCTTCTTGATTTAATGTCAATCTTCTCTTCTTCTGCAATAACACTTAAAGTATCTAAAAGCTTAGATGGTGTTCCTTCAAAACATTGAGTTGTTTCCATAAGTCTTATTATTGCTACTGCTATAGGATTAGAATTAACAGCCTCATCATTAGCTTTGCTTTGGTTATCAAGATAGGCTTTCAAAAAAATCTCTCCACCTATTCCACACACTTCTGCTATAGCATACCCCCATCTTGTAAAGTCAGCCATTCTTCCTAGCTTATCTAACTTAACATCAGGATAAATTCTTATAGCTTTAGAAATTATGCTAAATATAGCTCCTAACATTTTAGGCTTATCATCATTGAAGTCTTTCCACACTTCGCTCTCCTCCTTTCTTTCATCTTCTGGTATTCTTTCAAGACCTAAAAGTAAACTTCTATCAAGTAAGTCTGGTCTTGTTGCAACTACATTTATTCCATTAAGAATAACTGGTACTTTATACTCATATATAGTTTCTTCATCATCTGTATAAAGCTTTCTTCTACTGAATCCCCCTCCAGTAGCTGCTGTACATAAGATGTCACTCTTTTCAGCAGAAATAGTATCTATGTTATCAAAGCATGGTAAATAATTATTATGAAGAACTAATGATAAATCAGTTGCACTCTTCGGCATTGATATAACATCTCTTGCCGATGGGTCAACTATACTTCTATCCATTCTCATAGTAGTAGTTTTGGACGCCCCCTTTTCTCCATGATAAACAACTATAGGATTACCTATATTTAAGAACTTAGTAACAGTACTTACTGTATGTAAAATCTTATCTTCTTCTGTCTTGAACCTATAATGTTTATTTATTATAGATATATCTTCATATTTTTCTGGCATAACTTGCTCCTTCATAGTCTTACGTCTTGTAAATAGTATATGACCACTATTATCAATCTCCCAACCATCCTTGGTAATCTTAATGAAAGTCCAATTCTTATCCCCTAAATCATAGTAAATTGCATTATCCCTTTCAGTACATCTCTTTGAAACATTAATCATTTCTCCATCATATTGAGCTAATGCTTCTAATACACCAACGGCTTGATTAATTGAATCCTTTGAAGGAGCTTTTTTAGTTTCCTTGAAGAATCTTTTCACTAAAAAAGATTTATAGTCTTGTGAACTAATTTTATGTACTATTGGATTTCCATCACTTTCAATTGCTACATATTTTTCATTTAGCTCGTCATGGAAGAAGGTATCTCCAGCATCCATTGCTAACTCAATCATTACATCAGCTTGACTTTTCTTTTCCTCTTTAGAATTTGTATCTCTGTCTTTTTTACCTTCATAGCATTCCCTGAGAGTTTTCCAACTCTCATGGGAACAACTATCATGATGGCATTTGGCACTTATTCCGCCTTCATGAAATTGAGTTATTGAAGCTGATTTATCTGTATGGTTTTCATTCCAAGGGCATCTTTCCAATACATAACAAGTTCTATCTGACTCCTCTTTTACATATGATACATCTATGTTGTATCTTTCAAGCCATTCTTCAACATTTATGCCACTATATTTAGTATTTTTCTTAGTTGAGCTTTTGCTTGTTTTTACTTCCTTATTAATTGATTGACCTTCTTCTTCCAAGATAACTTTACTTATTAAAGCTTCATTGACAACCTCATATACATCAGGACTTTCTATTATCCTTGACCTTCTATGAGGTCTATTTTCCATGTTGTCTCCTTTACAAGCTATTGTTCCATATAGCTTGGTTATTCTTGAAGCGTTATAAGTTGTTTTATCAATCTTAGCTTTATCATTACTAAACTTCTTATCTAAAGTAACTAATAATTTCTTAATTAATTCAGTTACCTCCTTAGTATTAGGCAAATCAGTCTTATATAGGAGATGATACCCATTACCACTACAAGCAAGTACTGGCTTTGAAAACCCCTTATTACTCAAATATCCTTCTACCTGCTTTCGTACTTCATTGGCTGATTCAAGTTCATCATCAGTTGAAGATATACCTGCTGGTCTTTCTGGGTCTATATCTATAAGAAGTAACTTCCTTCTTTCTATCTCATTATCAGTAGTAGTGTTTGTAGCATATGCTATTAATTTATCCTTTCCCCTAGCTACTAAGTCCTCTGAAAAAGCATTTAGTGTGAAAAAGATGTTATCCACTCCATCATATCTTTGAATATCATTGATAAGCTTCTCCTTATCTTGATAATACCCACTTCTTATCCCATTTTTAGTCTTAATCATCCTAACTTCTATAGGCATATTCATTTTTTCAAGTGCTTTTAATCCTTTCATAACCTCAGTTTTTAACTCATTGTTTCTCTTTATCATCTTTATTCCTCCTCATATAATTAAGTTATAAACCCTATCAGATATGTAACTCTATCCTAACTAACTATCCGTCTTTTGTAAACGTTTTCTAATCTTTGCACACTCTTTCTCATCACTGCTAATATTGCAGATAAATTAAAAATTAGACTATTTATATTTATACATAACTTATTAGGTTGCTTACCTTATATTTAGTATTATACCAACATTTTTTTATATGTAAACCCCCTCAAATCCAGTCATACCAACATTTTCGTGTATTTTAATTCATCAAGCAAATTGTCACCTGACCCAAGACTTCCTAGCCCCTAAGGAGATATCTCTTTCGAAGTTAGGATTTCCTTACTCCAAGGTCTATTACCCTAAAACCCTTGATATTACTTATCTTCAACCTATTCTTATCACTTGAAAATTACTCCTATTTGAATATTTATTCATTATCCCCACCTTAACTGCATAAATATTTATTTTTATGTAATTGTATTTCTAATTGCCAATTATTAAACTGAAAATATCGTTGTTATCGTCAAATAGATATTTCGGTAATGACGATAACAACGATATTTTCCTTAGAAAAAACTTCCCATTGGCAAAAAAATAAAGCCTTAACTTACTTTATAAGTAAATTAAGACTCTATTATTACTAATATGCTGGTTCAGTTGGCTTAGCACTTCCTGGATTGAACATATATGTCATTCCAGCATCCCCTATATAATCAAATGGAGTTGATGTTTTATTATACTCTTCTTGCATTTCTTCCATTGTTAATCTTTTATTTAAATGTGGCACAAAGTATCTTGGCTCTGTCCCTTGCTGTTCTTCTAGTTCCTCTGCTTTTTTATTATTTTCTTCTCTTAAAGCTTCTTCCTTTTTATTTATTTCATTTCTTATCTCTGAAAGACCATCATTAATTTCTCCATATAATTCATCAAGTCTTTTTCGTTGTCTTTCTGGTAACTCTGAATAGTATTTTAACTTATCTATATTAGCCATTTCCTGTGCTTTTTTATATGAGTCCCAGTCCTTAACTTCCATTAACTTTTCAACTTCTTCAATAATTTTATCAACTTCTTTTATGTAATCTTCTCTTGATTTAACTTCTTCCTTAACTTTATCAACATCAGCTTTTAACTTATCATATTTTTTATAGTCACTATCCATCTTATCAAGATATTCTTTTGCTTTTTCTATATTATTGTAACTATATAATTGGTCAGTAGCATTTTGATAACAAGTTACTATATTCCAAAGCTTGTCTATCTTTTTACTATTGCTACCATCAACAACACTAGCTAGTGCAGTTCTTGCATATTCATAATCACCAGCTTCTATAGCTTTTACGCTATTTTCTATAATTCTCTTTTCTTCATTTTTACCTTTTCCTATAAAACCAATACCAACAAGCACTATTATTCCTACTACTATTAATATTTTTTTATTAATGTTAATCTCTTTTCCCTTTATATTCATAACTACTCATTACCTTTCGATTCTTCTTGTTTAGTTCCACTTAGCTTATTGTAAATAAACATTCCAATAGAACCTACTATTGCAATTCCAGCTACCAACTTCACTAAAAACCATATTACTGAAAATATACCTCCTACTAATCCACCTAAGAAATTAACTATAAAAGCTCCTATTATACAACATACGACCCACATAGTTATAATAGCTCCAAATCCAAAGTGTACAATATCAAAAATTTTATGTAGTAATATAAATATTCCTGTTCCTACTACTAAAGTAATTATTACTGCTATAAAGGTTGTTAATCCTCCTGCATCAAAAATGTTCATAATTTCATTTCCCCCTCTTGTTTACCTAATGTATTATTTTTTAAGGTTATTATCTATTAAAGTTTTCACCCACCTCTCTGAATAACCCAATTCTCTAGCCACTTCTTTTAAATTATTTCCATCATATTTTTCTGAAATATATCTAATAATATATTCTTTCGAATATATCCTCATTGGAAAAGTAACTTGTTGACCTCTATAATGTTTATATATTTCTCTTACAAGCTCTTCACCTAACTGCTCATACATATCAGCATATATTCCATTAAAATCATTACTACAAAACTTCATATATCACAAATTCCTTACGTCAAAAATAGTTACATATTTAATAATAACTACCATTAAATGAAGTATCATTGGAATTATCTCTTGTAAAATTCCAATGATACTTCTATATACTCATCTATCTCTAACACTTTCTGAAATTGTAGCTACTATAGTTATTAAAGTTCCTAATACTTTAAGTATTGTTCCTATATTCAATTCAATTCACTTCCTCCTCTATATTAAACCTCTAAAAACTTATTTATTATTGCCTCTGGTACATCATGTTTAGTAGCCATACTTGAAATTGCTTTATTAGCTTCTATTCCTTTATTTATTAAAATAAGAATTTCAATTATTATATCTAATACTTTATTAATGTCCATTTACTGATTTCCCTTGAAATACGTATAGATATATGAATAATTATCTTTAACTGGTATTAGTTTAATTACATACTTAGCAATATCTAAATCTATATATACTAAAGTTTCTTTACTATAACCTGTACCATTGCAAAGCTCTACAACTTTATTAAATTCTTTTATCAATGTAAATTGAATATAGTTGAGCTCTTCTTGTAACCTCTTTAGCTCTATTTCCTTTTTATCATTCAATTCTATTATTAATTCTCTTGAAAACCATTGATTCGCTAGTACTCCATCATAGAAGTCGAAACGCATTACTCCTAGAAGCTCTTTGCTATCATAATTAAATATCTTTTCTTTACTTAGTTTACTCATTATTTAGCCCTCCTTAATTAGTATTCTGATGGTAGAAGCATAGTTGAATATTCTCCACTATCAATTACATAGATTTTAATACCATCATCTATCTGAATATCTTCTAGCTCTATTTCATATGTGCATGAGTATTCAGGAACTTCTTGACTTTGATTTATTACAACCTTATTGCCTTCTTTTCTTATCTTGAAAACTTGTAAGTAATCTAATTCAACATTTCCTTCATCCTTTAACTTATCAATCATGCTCCACATAATTAGCTGTAATCTTATGTCTACTTCCTCATTTACTCCTCTAGTTACATATCTATTATTTCTACTAAACATTTCTTCTTATCTCCTTTTCAGCACAAGTTTTTATAGTTATCTTTCCATTTCTAATTACACCTACACATAAAATTCTCTTCATTACACTTTTCCTCCTAAAATAATAAAAGCCTTAATCACTACATCAATAGCAATTAAGACTTTATACCTTACTTATTTCTTGTTTTAACATTGTTATAAATTCCTCTGAAAATACTTTACTCTTTATTGATTCTTTTATTAGCTCTATTAGTTCTAGTTCTGTGACATCAAGACTTCTTGGAATGTATGTTTCATCACCTCTTCTAGTTGCCTTGTAGACACAGAATCTTACTTCATTTCTTTTCAGCTCCTTGATATATATCTTTTCAATTGTATATGTGTATTCATCATCTCCAACTTTGCCTTGATTCATTATCTTACAGTACTTAGTTTCCTTAATTATTTTTTCCTCTTTTAAATTCTTCTTATTCACATTAAATTAACCTCCTTTTATTCTAATAGGAACTTAGAAAGTTCTTCTGTTGTTATTACTACAGTTGAAAAATCGCTTGAAATCAAAAATAGTGAAGAAACCCAATTAATTCCCTCACTACATTCAATGATATCAGTATATTCTGGCACTAAATCTTGTAATTTATCTTGCTTCAATATTTCGATATCTACGATATTTTCTGCTATAAGTAAATATCCACCTAAGTCAGATTCTATATCTCTATTTGCTCCATAATTGTCATCTAGTATCTCTATAGTTTCAGATATACTATTAATAACTTCTATTGGATAATATCTTAATTCTTCCAATTGCTCCTTTGAATAAATCTTCTTCATTATACATTTCTCCCTTCTAAATATAAAAAACTCTTACTTGCATATCTCAATACAAGTAAGAGCTTTTCTATAGTAATAATATATATTTAAATTTTTACTCAGATACTATTTTTGTTAATTCTATTATCCAGTTAACCCATCCTGTTATAGTGGAAGCTCTTCGTTTATAAGTATCATATGACTCAATTCTATATAATTCTGATTCTTCCATAATCCTTACAACTTCTTCCCTTGTTGGAATCTCACTAGATATTAAACATTCCTTAAAGCATTCCCTAAAAGCCTTATGCTTAAATATTAACTCCACGTATTTTAATTGTCTCTCCCTATATTTCAACTTGAATATGTTTCTTCCCCCTGGAGTCAAAAAAAATCTCACTCCACCTTTTTCTCTTCTTTTATCTATAAGACCAATATACCTACCCGCATCAGTATAATAATTAGTTTGTCTTGGGTCAAAATCGTAATTTTCAGTTATTTCTTGTTTCATCATATCATTTTTATATAACAACTCACATAAATTAATAACTCTATTAAAACTATTTGCTTGAGGAAATGGTATCTCAGGCTCGTCCATAATCTCTGTATTTTCAAAAATCTCTATTATATCCTTTATCTCTATGTCTATATTTTCAATTGTATAGTTTTTTTGTTTTACCAATACTAATGAATTATAATTTTCTTTATCTTTAAACTCATACTCATATAAGTTATAAATACCATTTGAATATACCATAAATATTGGTTTTACTTTTTTATCTATTTTATTACTCCATAATCTATACGGATAATACAACTGCCTTATTATAAAATCATCCGATATTGAATTTTTAGCTTCTATTAATGCCAATGTTCGAATTCCCTCATATCCTCCATCAATTTCTATCTGAGAGTTTACAACTTCAATATCCATATCATCTTTTGTAGCTATATTTTTTATTTTAAAATTAAATAAATCCGAGCTCATCCTACCACTTACTGTTGGCAATAATTCTTCATCCTCTACAAAATCATGAATTATTCCTGAAACATAAGCACAATTAATTGCCATAGCTTCACTTGTTATATTCTCATAATCTATGCTTGTAATATGTTCCGGAAATTGTACTCTTACAATCTCCGGATTTACATTTTCAAATTTACTATACGTTTCAAATTTTGCTATAATATAATTTCCTCTTGTAATAGGTAATATAGATAATTTATTATCTGTGAATATTTTAGGTAAATTTACTTTATGGTCAAATTTAGTCATTAATCGAGCTTCCCTTTCCTCATTAATCTCTTTTGACGATATTTCAAACTTACCCTTCTTTTCAACCTTAGAAATTATATCATATTTACTAAATAGTTTTTCCCAAGCAATATCATTTTTACCTTTACTCATAATTCCTCACCAAAACCTCATCTACTTCCCCTCTTGCATTACCATTTGAATTTATAGCCCTTTTAGCCTTAACAATTGTTATATCATAGTCTTTGTATAAATCCTTAATAAAGTCTGTAGCAGAGTTAGATAATAAAAATTTGACACCCCTTTTATTTAGCTTATCACATAACTTTTTTAATCTTATTTGCTCATCTCTATTAAATCCACCTTTGTCATACCCAGTAAAGTTAGCACTATTAGAAACTGGGTCATATGGTGGGTCTAAATATACAAAAGACCCTTTTCTTATTCCCTTTAAACTACTTTCAAAATCACCATTCAAAATTTTTACATCTGCTTTATTAAAATACTTACTCACAGCTCTAAGTGTTACTTCATCAACTATATTAGGATTTTTATATTTTCCAAATGGTGAATTAAACTCTCCAGCCTTATTAACTCTAAACAAACCATTGAAACATGTCTTATTTAAATAAATTATTCTTGATGCTTTTTCAACTTCAGATAATTTTCCATACTCATTTCTATCTCTATCCAGTTCTCTAATTTCATAAAAATATTCTGGTGTATTCTCATGCTTTCTTAAATCTTCTATTAATAATTCTACATCATACTTAATTACATTATATAAATTTATTAACTCACCATTAACATCATTAATAACGGCTTTATTAGGTTGCAATTCAAATAATACTGCTCCACCACCTATAAAGGGCTCATAATATGTTGTATATGTTTTGGGTAATAACTTTACTATATCATTCATTAACTGTCTTTTTCCACCTACCCACTTCAATACAGGTGCGGCTAAGACTATTTTATTCTTTTTCATATTATCCCTCCAAAGTATTATATATTTAATTATAAATCAAATTCGCTAAAAAGAACATACGTTTCCACACTTTTGCTACATAGAAATAACCTTTGAGAGTTCAAAGGTTACATCTTACCACACTTATTTTTCAATTTCACTGCATAATACAGGATTCGGATAACTCCCTTTTTCAAATCTACAACTCTCACAGTGACTCTGTGGTCCATCTGGTCTATTGCTTGATGCCCTCTTTGGAGTCGTGCCAAAATATTCAGGGTATGAATAATATACATGCTCCTCTCCATTTGCTGTCGAACAATTAGGACAAGATTTAAGCTGTCCATCCTTACTGTATTGAGAGCGATTCAACATTTTTCCACATACTTTACATAATTCCCCCATATACTAACACCTCTCATTAAATATATAATTACCTTTACATCAATTATATTACAATAAACATTATTTTTAAATATATATAATTTAACTTATTATATATATTACAAGGTATTAAAGCCTATTATTGGAATGTCATATATTTCAATTAACTTTTACAATTTTAGTAAAAACCTCATTTACTTGTGATACGGTTCCCCCTTCATTATTCTAAACGCTCTATATATTTGCTCTAAAAGCATTACTCTAAATAATTGATGTGGAAATGTCATTTTTGAGAAGCACAGTTTATAATTTGCTCTTTTTATAACATTTTGTGATAATCCTAAGCTTCCGCCTATTATGAAGGCTATGTTTGAGTTTCCCATTACTCCACAGTTTTCTATGTAGTTTGCAAATTGCTCTGAAGTTAGATTTTCTCCTTTTAAGTCCATTGCAATCACAAACATATTATCCTTTATTTTAGATAGTATAAGTTCGCCTTCTTTTTCTTTTATTTGCATTTCTTCTTTTTCCGAAGCATTATCTGGTGTTTTTTCATCTTGAAGCTCTATTATATCTAGTTTGCAATATCTGGTTAATCTTTTTGAGTATTCATCTATTGCTTGCTTTAGATACTTTTCTTTTAATTTACCTACTGAAATTATTGTTATATTCATAACCATTTTCTCCTCTTAAGTTTTATCTTTTTCTAACTAGTGGATGCTTTATGCTATTATCGATATAAATAATTTAATCTGCATTAGTAAAGTTTTCAACGTCTATTACCGTTGTTCCTTTTTCTATTGGAATTTTTTTCTTTAAATAAATTCTAAGTACATCTGCATTATAAACAGCTTGTATCTTACTTGGTTCAACATTAGGAACATAATAGCTTTTTTCTAAATTTGATCCTTCTTGAAAGATTGCAACCATTGAATTTTCATTACTAAAAAATTGATTTTTTTTAACTTTAATTCTTATGTGATCTTCTTCATAGTCTATATCTATATCTTTTTTATTTAGACCAACTAACTTTCCTTCTATCAAATATCTATCTCCATAATCAATAAATTTTAAGTCTAATTCATCTTCTATGCTGCTAAAGACCGAATTTAAAGCTTCACTATTTAATACTGAGTCTACTATATTATTCATTAAACTTTCGTTTGTGACTAATGAAGTAAAAACTTCACTAAATACAGTATTAAACGTACCTCCAAAAGCTCCAAATATATTATTACTGCTAGTAAAACTAGTATATCCATAATTACTATTAAAATTATTTATATTGTTAGTATTATTACTATTTCCATTAAACATTCCACCAGTCATATTGTTCATTAAAAAAGGGAATATCTGAAACATATTATATCTCCTACTTAAAAAATTCTTATATAATATAATTTTATTTTATATAAGGCTTTTTGACACAATAAAAGGAGATATATCACAATAAAAATTAAGAACTTAAAATTAAGTTTAATAAAAACTCTAATAAAGTTTTTAAGTTTAATTTATTTTTAGTAATCTAGAATAAGTTACATCAATAATTATCCAGTATGAATTGTACTAGTATCCTATATTTTCATTCATAAATATTACGTGGATCCTATCTTTCCTATTTTGGCTTGCTATAACGGTAAATTCTCTACATACCTTTTCATTACTTTTACAATCCATACAATATCCAACCTTTGTACATGGAGTTTTCTTGTTTAGTCTCTTTGCATTAGCTGGAGCACATATTTCTCTGTTTCTTTTTATAGCTTCGTCTATGTCTTTTACTATTTTATTTACTCCTACTAAAAGGATTACCTTATCAGGTCCATATAACATTGCTGCTACTCTATTTCCATTCCCATCAACATTATATAACTTTCCATCTTCAGTTACTGCATTACTACTTGCAAAATATGCATCCGCTAAAAAGCTCTCTTTAAATATTTTAGTAATTTGTTCTGATGTTAAACCTTCCTTATATCTGTCTAAGAACTTATATCTTCCATTTCTTAGATAATCTATAACTCCATATTCAAATAAGGACATTGATCCACCACAAGATACTACTGAACCTTCAGAAACTAATTGTTCAATTTTAAAGAATAATTCTTCCTTTGAATTTACTAAATATCCATTCATATTATTATTATTTAATGACTCTATTGTCCTTTTTATCCTTTGTTCATTAACCCAATTTAAACTACTATCCATATAATCTTCCCCCAATAATTTTTATTTTCATATTTATTATAATAAAATGAATTTTAAATTTAAACTAATATACTTTTAAAATATATTTATATAAATATTTATTATTACTTGTACTTTATATATTATCTAATTCTATAACAAAAAAAGACCCAAATTCATAGGCCTTTTAATAAAATTATTTTCCACAACACTTTTTATATTTCTTTCCACTTCCGCATGGACAAGGATCATTTCTTCCTACTTTATTTTCATTTCTTACAATAACAGATTCTCTATATGTTTTTTGTAATTCTTTTCTCTTTTCTGGCGAGAATATTCCTTCCCATTGTGGTAGTGTATATAAGTATTCAGCTTTTGCATCTAACATATTAATATAAAGTTTTTCTAAATCTACTTGTAATGAAATTTCATCATTAGCTGATAAAACTTCTAAATCAAGTGTTTCTTTTAAGCTATCATTTATTCCATCAACAAATCCCATAACGAATTCTTCTGTTGTATTATGTTTAGCTGCTAAATCACTAATTGTAAATTTGAAATTATCTTTATGCTTAGATAATATTTCTTTGTATATAGCTTTTTCAATTTCCATATACTCATCCCAAAAAGCTTGTTCTCCTTTTGTCTTAACATATTCAACTACCATATCTGTCCATTGCTTATATAAACTCATAGTTCATTCTCCTTTTTAAATGGTTTTATAATTAATTTAATAAGTTTTACTCTTTTGATTTAATTATGTAACATGAATCATTTTCACAATAATTACATTTAACACCTTTTACTTCTTCTATAATAGGAAATGTTTCTTCATAATTAATAAAATCATCCATTGCATCTTCAACATGATCCTTACATGCGTATATTTTTCTACTATCCATATAAATCATCTTCTTCCTAATAACTAAATTTCTATTATGTTACTTGGACTGTGTCTATCAGCCATAGTTAATTCTATATCTAATTTTGATACTATATCATTTTCCCTCAATACTCCAATAACAGTTTCTAATGCCAGGTCTGGATGATTATTAGTACCACTTAAATGTCCTAATATTATCTTTTTGTTTGGTTTATATCTAATTAAATCAACTATAGCTTTGCCACAATCTTCATTAGATAAGTGTCCAACTTCACTTAAAATTCTTCGTTTTAAATTGTAGGGATACGGTCCAAACTTTAGCATATTTACGTCATGGTTGCTTTCCAATAATATTATATCCGAGTCCTTTATATTATCTCTTATCTCTTCTGTATATATTCCAAAATCTGTAGTCACACTTATCTTTTTTCTTTTATAATGCATTGTATATCCTACTGGTGCAACTGCATCATGAGGTATATTAAATGATGTTATATCTAAATCCTTTATAGATAATGTGGACCTTCTATCCATTATTCTTATATTATGTTCTTTTATTTTTCCTATTCCTGCCTCCATAGCTGACCAGGTGTCTGAGTTAGTGTATATTGGAATATCATATTTACGCGATAATACCCCAATTCCTCTTATATGGTCTGAATGTTCATGAGTAACAAATATTCCATCTATATCTCCTGGATTTTCTCCTATGATTTTTAAAGCGTCATCTATTTTTTTTCCTGGCAAACCCGCATCTATTAATATTTTAGCATGCTCTGAAGCAATAAACATACTGTTTCCACTGCTCCCACTATATAATGAGCAAAATTTCATTTTACTATCCCCCATGCAGATACTATTCTATTACTCTCACAATATCTGCACCTAATGCAGTAAACTTATCTTCAATATGCGGATATCCTCTATCAATATGTTCAATTTCTAATATTTCTGTTACACCTTCTGCAACTAATCCAGCTATAACCATTGCTGCCCCAGCTCTTAAATCTGTAGCTATAACACTAGCTCCTGCTAACTTTTCACTACCTTCAATTATAGCAGTTCTTCCTTCTACCTTTATAGTTGCTCCCATTTTTTTCAGTTCATCTATGTGCTTATGTCTACTTTCCCAAATACTTTCAGCAATTAAACTCTTACCTGGTACTATACTTAATAAAGCTGACATAGGTTGTTGTACATCTGTTGGAAATCCTGGGTATGGAGCTGTCTTTACATTAACTCCTTTTAAGTCTCTCTCAACATATACTCTAACACTATCATCACCCTCTTCAACTGTAGCTCCCATTTCAATAAGTTTTGCTGCAATTGATTCTAAGTGCTTTGGTATAACATTAGTTATAGTTACATCACCTTTAGTAGCTGCTGCTGCTATCATAAATGTTCCTGCTTCAATTTGATCTGGTATAACACTATAATTACATCCTGATAACTTTTCTACACCTTTTACTCTAATTATATCTGTTCCAGCACCTTTTATATCTGCTCCCATAGAGTTCAAAAAATTTGCAACATCTACTACATGAGGTTCCTTTGCAACATTTTCAAGTACTGTTGTTCCTTCTGCTAGTGTTGCTGCTATCATAACATTTATAGTTGCTCCAACTGTTACAACGTCAAAAAATATATTTGCTCCATGTAAATGTTCAGCTTCAACAATAACTGCTCCATGTTCTATAGTTACACTAGCTCCTAATGCTTCAAATCCTTTTATATGTTGATCTATTGGTCTAACTCCTATAGGGCATCCCCCTGGAAGTTCCACTCTTGCTTTTTTGAATCTTGATAATAAAGCTCCAATAAAATAATATGAAGCTCTCATTCTTCTTACATCATCAGTACACGCTTCCACACTTCTTACATCTGTAGCATCTATTTCTAAAGTATTGTTATCTAGTTTATTTACTGTACATCCAAGACTTCTTAATATTCTTTCAAGACAATGTACATCTTCTATATCTGGTACGTTATCTATTGTACATTTTCCTTCACTTGCCATTATTGCTGCTGGTAATATAGCTACAGCTGAATTTTTGGCACCATTTATATCTACTGAACCTTTTAGAGATTTTCCCCCGCTTATAACTAATTTTTCCATCCATTTCACCCTTATCATATTTTATGTATATATATTAATCTTTCCTATTATTTCAACTATTAACCATTTTTCTGTGACATTCTTAAAAACTTACAATACTCATTATAACATAAAAATAATTTAAGGAAATAGAGTTTTTTCTTCCAAATAAAAGCTTTTTTACTAACCTTTATAATATTGAACTTTTATTTATATTTCCTTTTTAATTTTTTTGTAATATGTTATAATTTATAACATAGTTTGTATCTATACAAATTAATTTAATAAGAGAGGCTAAAGCTATGAAATACTATTTAGTGGCATTATTTGATGATGAGTCTTATAAAAGTTTAAATCCAATCCAAAAAAATCTATCTAAACGTTTTAGAGCAAATAGGAATTCGCCAACACCTTATATTCCCTTAGAAATAATTGAAAATCCTAATATAGATAAATTAGATGTTGTGATAGATAAGATAGTTAAGCCCTATAAAAACTTTAAAGTTCAATTATCTACAGAAGTTTCAGTTTCTGAAACCAATAAGACTTTAAATATGAAAATAGAAGATGTAGGATATATCAAAAGGCTTAATAGATTAATGAGTGATACATTAAAATTACATGGGTTTAATATACAAAATTATAATAGTGAATTATCAATGCATATATCCTTAGCTAATCTTAACTATATACCTAAGGATATGAAAAAATTTGATGGCGAAGTTAACTTTAAATCTAATTGTGAAACTCTTAAAGTTGATAGAATTGAAATTTGGAAGGTATCTACCAATAAAAGGGAAACTTTAATAAAAAGTTATCCATTAAAAAAGAATTTATATTTATAAGTTGAAAAAGTGTTTAAATTTAAACACTTTTTTTATTTTTCTTAACATAAAAAAATTTATTTTTTTGTATTCGTTTACCCCGCTTTTCATTTGTAAAATATTTTTGTAAAATATATAATAGTAAATCCTTAAAAATAGGGGGATATTTATGGAAATAATAGCTTTTTTTGAAGCACAAAAGGAAAAAAATAAAAATATTATTATTGATAACACTTTAAGCGAATATAAAATCTGGGCTAGAAAACACTTAGAATTACATACAAAGCTTAGTTATCTAGCTGACGAGACCCAATGTTATAAATATTGGTTATCAGAAGATATTCCAGTAAATAAGTCTATATTATTTGAAAAATACTTAGATTGTTTTTCTCATATAATTAATCTTGGAATTTATAGACATTATGACAGTATACAAGAAATTATTATAAAGCCAAATGATTACTGTTTAAGCGATCAATTTTTAAACTTATTTATAGACTTAAATGATTTAATAATATCACCATCTGAAGATCATTATATAACTCTTATTGAAGATTTTATTAGCTTAGGAATCACTTTAGGTTATTCAGAATCTAAAATCACAGAGTCATTTATTAGTATATAACAAAAAACCTTCTATAAAAAACATAGAAGGTTTTTTCATATTTATCATCTTTAAATGGAATACTATCTTAGAGGTGATTTAAATGTTGGCAATTATTTATGCAATAATTTCAGGCATATCCATGACATTACAAGGTATATTTAATACTAAGTTAGAAGAAAAGGTAGGAACCTGGGAAACAAATGTTATAGTTCAAGGAACTGCTTTAATAGTTACTCTAATTATTGTAACCTTATTTGGGAAAGGTAATTTTAAAGCTATAAAAGATGTAAATAAGCTTTATTTATTAGGTGGATTTTTAGGTGTTATAATTATATTTACTGTTATGAAAAGTATTGGTGCTATGGGAGCAACATGTGGTATAGGTATAATTTTAGTTGCCCAATTAGCTTCTGCTGGCATGATTGATGCTTTTGGCTTGTTTGGAACAGAAAAAATATCATTTCACTTAAAGGAATTTATAGGTATAGCTATTATGATATTAGGAATTATTATTTTTAAATGGAGAAGTTAATACTTCTCTTTTTTTTACTCTTTAAGAAAACTTACATATTACCTTTTTTTATATATTAATTTATAACTATTAACAAAAATCATACTTTTAATATACTATATATTGTAATCAATTTTAGGAGTATATTATGTTTTCTTCTAATAAAAAATTAGACTTAAACTTAAAAAACTGTATGTTATCAAAACCCTATAATAATTATAGGGTAATTATTAAATATAAAAGATTTCAGGAAAGTTTAATAAAAAAAATATCCTCATATAATGGTATGCTTATAAATAATATAAAACATTGTAATTTAATTTGTGCAAAATTAAATTCTAAGGCTATTCACAGATTATTGGAATATCCTGAAGTAGAATATATTTGCTTTGATGAGTACTTATTTTTATGTGGTATGAGTGTTAGTACTGCAAATAAGGTTAGACTATCTAACAAAACAAAAAGTAAGGGTAATGGCATTGGTGTCGCTATAATAGATACTGGAGTATATCCTCATCCTGATTTAGTTACTCCAATAAATAGAATATCTACATTTGTAGATATAATAGATAATCTTAAATATCCTTATGATGATAATGGCCATGGAACTTGTACCGCTGGAATTATTGCTGGAAATGGTGAAAAATCCAATGGAATGTATCGTGGTATTGCTCCAAATTGTAATATTCACTGCTATAAAGCCTTTGATAAAAGTGGCAAAGGATTTATATCTGACATACTTTATGCAATGGAACTTATAGCTGAAACAAGTGAAAAAAATAATATTAAAGTTTTATGTTTACCCTTTGAGCTTTTAAATTATAATGTATTTGTTCAAAAATGTTTTAGCTCAATGGTATCTTTAGAAAATAGTAAAAATATAACTTGTATAGTTCCAAGTGGCAGCAATAGAAACTTTGATGGATCTATTACAGGAATCGCACTATGTAACGATTGTATAACTGTTTCAGGATATGATTCCACTTCCAAAATTAAACCTTATACTTATTCATCAATAGGAGGCTTAAAGAAAGACTCCAAACCTAACTTATGCGCTGCTTGTGTTAATATAGTATCTTTAAACTCTAATACCAATTATATCTCTGAAAGAGATGGTATTAAATTATACCCTTCAAAGCTTGATAGCTCATACAAGACATTTACTGGTACATCATTAGCTGCTGCTTATGTTTCCGGTATATGTGCTTTAGTCTATGAAGGTGATCAAAGCTTAACACCAAAAGATATAAGGTCTCTTTTAAAAATTGCCTGCGAACCAGTAGAGATTCCAAAGAATTATCAAGGCGATGGTAAAGTAAATATTAAGTCTATAGTAAAATGAAAGGTTACTTAAAGTAGTACCTTTCATTTTATATTTGTATATTTAATATTATTGTACTATATAATTTGTTGGATCTACAGGTTCATCATCTACTCTAAGTTCAAAATGTAAATGAGGACCAGTACTAAAGCCAGTATTTCCTATAGCTCCAATTATATCGCCCTTTTTAACTTTCTCTCCAACCTTTACATAAAAATCATCTAAGTGTCCATAATATGTATTCATATTATCTTCATGCTTAACAATTATTAAATTACCATAGCCTCCATCATTATATTGAGAGTAAATTACTTCTCCATCCATAGCAACAAGAACATCGTCTCCTATATTTCCCGCGATGTCTATCCCCTTATGAAATGAATTCCATCTTTCTCCATACCCAGAGGTCATATATCCCCCCCTAGTTGGACTTTTTAAAAAAGCCATACCATAATCATAAGGGTTCTTAGTTCCCCTATATATTTTTTTACCTACTTCTTTTTTTATAATTTCCTCTCTTATTATATTGCTTTCTGTAATTTCCTTGTTTTTATATGTAACTTCCCTTACTTGGTTTTTCAATCCTACTTCTCCATATTCGACTTTACTTTCTCCCAAATACATATCTTCAGTAGGGATTATCGTTGTGCTAGGCTGCACCTTAACTATTTCTTCATCAATACACTTTAAACTTAGTTTAATGTTATTTTTATCTTCCTTTGATAAGTCATATATATAATCAGATAACTCTTTATTAGTTTGTAATAAAGATACATCAAATCTATCTTCCTTTAGCTTAATATCTCCTTCTATTTCAAAAGATAATACTGCATCTTGTCTAATATTAATTTCATTTATATATTTTTGTAATACTAAATCTTTTATATTATTCATATTATTTTCTAGTGAAGTATATCCTACTACCCTATCCTCTAAAACTAACTCATATCCATTTACTTTTCCTGTTAATGCAACTAATAGATTATCAATTATATTATTATTAGATATTCTATTAGATA
Organism: Clostridium sp. C8; assembly: GCF_001010885.1. Taxonomy (NCBI): domain Bacteria; kingdom Bacillati; phylum Bacillota; class Clostridia; order Eubacteriales; family Clostridiaceae; genus Clostridium; species Clostridium sp. C8. The sequence continues at coordinate 114,186 of NZ_LBMX01000092.1, forward strand.
TAGTATATGTTTTGTTATTTAAGTTCATATTACTAAATGGTTCATTTATCTTTGCATTTGCTTTAATTAAATTAATATTTACTACAAGTATAATTATAAATATCGATACTGTAAATTTTTCAACTAACCTTATCGAGTCTCCTTTTTTATCCATAAAAACTCCTTTCATTTTTAATAATGTTAAGCAACACATCTTTTAGTTTTGCCAAATTTAGAAATAATATTCTTTTTTTATATTCCTTAGTTATGTTGAGCCTATTACTTCACTTTGTTATAATTAACTTATTGTAATATTACTTTTAGAAAGGTAGATGTAATTATGAGCACTTTTATGCTTAAATCAAAGCCTTTAGACTTTACTCCTGTAAGCAATATATTTATTGAAAAGTATATACCAAAAGCTAGAGGGGAATTTATTAAAGTATATCTTTTAATGCTTAAATATAATTTTACTGGTGAAATAGGCGTTAACGCCTCAATATTAGCTACTACATTAAATCTTTTAGAGTCTGATATAATAAATGCACTTAACTATTGGAATGAGGAAGGTATTATTAAATTAATTCCAATAGATCGAATGGGAAACTTTGAAATAGAATTTATAGATCTTTCTGAGGATAAATCTGTTGGTAAAAATCAATTCAATTTATTAGAAGAATTATCAGATGAAACTAATAATGGTATGCTAAAGGATATTGAAAAATTATTAGGCCGTCCTCTATCCCCTAGTGAGTTTGCTACTTATATAGGATGGAAAAAAGATTTTGACTTTTCTTCAGAATTGATACTATTACTAATTGAGTTTTGTGCTTCCAAAGGAAAAACAAATCACAGATATATAGAAAAGGTAGCATTAGCTTGGAATGAAATGAATATAAAAACTATTTATGATGCTCAAAATTATATAAGAAAAACGGAAGATAAGTGGGGCACTTATAGAGAAATTCTTAAATTTTTAGGTATTAGAAATACAGAAATAATGAAACCGCAAGAAGATATGTTAGAAAAATGGACTACAACTTATAATTTTTCTTTAGATATCATAAAAAAAGCTTGTGATATATGCTTTCAAAGGTTAAATAGAGCAGATTTTAAATATATAGATGGAATATTAGCAAGCTGGAATAAGGATAACTTAAGAACCTTAAAACAAATAGAGGAAAAAGAAGCCTCTTTCAAAAATTCATCTTCTAAAAAGAATTTTAATAATCAAAAAGCTAATTCTTATGAAAAACCTAAATTAAGATTTAATAATTTTAAAGGTCGTGACTATGATTATGATGATTTAGAAAAGAAGTTATTAGGATGGGATAATGATGATTAAAGGATATGAAAAGGAATTAACATCAATATATGAAAATATACGAATTGAAGAAGAGAAAAAACTAAAAAAAAGACGTAGTGAAATTGAAGAAAAACATCCTGAAATTTTAGAAATGGATAATTTAATTCAAAAAAAATCTCTTAATTTAGCTATGTCTATTCTAAAAGGATTAAATGAATTAGAATTAAAAAAATTGAAAGAAGAAATAACAGAATTAAGATTTAAAAAATATGAAGCTCTTGTAGCTAGCGGGTATGACCAAGAATACCTAACACTTAATTACAGATGCCATAAATGTAAGGATCAAGGCTATATTGGTAATTCAAAATGTTCTTGCTATAAGAGTAAATTAGTTAGTTTATATTATAAAGATTCTGACTTACAAGATACCTTAAGGGTTAATAATTTTAATAACTTTGACTTATCCTTATTTGCAAATTATAGGATAAGTGATGATAAATATACCCCTAGAAAAAATATAGAAAATATTATTGAATATTTAAAAGGAAACTTTATACCTAATTTTAATAATAATTCTGATAATGTGCTTTTTTATGGTGATTCTGGTACTGGAAAAACATTCTTAAGTTGCTGTGTTGCAAAAGAGCTTCTTGATAATGGTTATTTAGTAGTATACAGAACTATAGATGAGCTAATTAAGGATTTAAGGGAAATACGCTTCGAAAATAATTATAACCTAGAAGATCTTCTAATAAATTGTGATTTATTAATTATTGATGACTTAGGTGCAGAGCAACTAACTGAATTCTCAGCTACGGAATTCTTTAACTTTTTAAATAAAAAATTATTAAAGAAGAAGAAAATGCTAGTCTCTACAAATTTATCTTTACCTGATATAAGCAAAAATTATTCTGAAAGAATTTCTTCTCGTTTACTTGGTAATTTTAAATTATATAAATTTTATTCTGAAGATATAAGAATACAATTAAATTTAAAAAGAAAATAAACCAAAAGTGCAGTATATATTTAATACTGCACTTTTGGTTTATTAAAATGTAATTTTCTAAAATAAAAAAAGACTTTAGAGTAATCTAAAATCTTTTGGAGCTGGCAATAGGAATCGAACCTACAACCTGCTGATTACAAGTCAGCTGCTCTACCGTTGAGCCATGCCAGCACATAACATAATTCTTCACTTAAAGTGGCGACTCAGAAGGGGCTCGAACCCTCGACCTCCGGCGTGACAGGCCGGCACTCTAACCAACTGAGCTACTGAGCCAAATATGGTGGAAACAACAGGGATCGAACCTGTGACCCTCTGCTTGTAAGGCAGATGCTCTCCCAGCTGAGCTATGCTTCCATACTGGTGACTCCTAGGGGAATCGAACCCCTGTTACCACCGTGAAAGGGTGGTGTCTTGACCGCTTGACCAAGGAGCCTTGCTTTGCTTTCGCCGTCACATTCTGTCGGCGAGCACATTAACTATAATACATAAATTTTAATATAGTGTCAACACTTTTTAACAACTTTTTTTTTTATTTTTAAATTCTACCATTAATACATTGATTTATGTTAATAATATAATAAAGTTATTTCTTTACTTTAGCTTGTTATATCTTATTTTAACTTTCTTTTGATTATTTGATACTTCTTATTATATACCATATTTCAATAAATTATATTATAATTTTAAATAATAATATTATTATTTAAATTAATATTAATAATATTTATGTTATTATTTAAATTAACTACTTTATTAAGGAGAATTCTTATGATACATCATGATTTAATTGTAATTGGCGGCGGTGCATCTGGCTTATCTGCAGCAATTACCGCTAAGGACTTCGGGATAGATGTTGCTATAATTGAAAGCACAGATAGAATTGGTAAGAAGATTCTTACAACTGGAAATGGTAGATGCAATATATCTAATAATACAATTTCATACCCATTTTCTTCTTATCATAGCGAAAATACAGGATTTTTTTCAAATGTTTTATCAGCTATTAATGTAGATGATACGAAAGACTTTTTTTTATCACTAGGTCTTCCAATTGTAGAGTTACAAAATGGTAAAATGTATCCTAAATCTCTTCAAGCATCTTCTGTTGTAGATCTTTTAAAACTTGCATTGGAGGATAGAAATATTCCTTTATATACAAATTGTAAAGTAAAAGATATCCACAAGCAAAATATTTTTAAAATATCCACAAGTAATGAAGATAATAATTTATTCACATGTAATAAATTAATTTTAGCCTGTGGAGGAAAATCTGCAATAAAAACAGGCTCTGATGGTTCTGGATATATGTTAGCCAAATCTCTTGGTCATTCAATAATTGAAACTATCCCCGGAATAGTTCAACTCAAACTAGATAATTCATATTTAAAATCTATTTCTGGTGTAAAATTTGATGGATACGCTACATTACTTGTTAATGATCAACCAACAAGAAAAGAATTTGGAGAAATATTATTTACTGACTATGGTATATCTGGTCCGCCTATTCTTCAAATTTCAGGCTATGCTTCTAAAGCACTTTCTAAAATGAATAAGGTTGAAATATTAGTAGATATGATGCCTGATCAATCTATTGATGAAATTGAAGACTTTCTCGAAGGACATTTTGCTGTATTTGGACATCGACCAATAATAGATTCCCTTATTGGTATTGTAAACAAAAAGTTAATTCCTACTATATTAAAAGAATCAAGAATAAAAAACTTACACTCTTCTTGCTATGACTTACAATGGGATGATAAAAAAAGACTTATTAATATATTAAAGAATTGGAAGTTTAAATGTATAGGTACTAATGGTTTTAATCAGGCTCAAGTTACAATAGGTGGAGTTAATACTAAAGAAATTAATGAAAAGACCTTAGAATCAAAATTAGTTAAAAATTTATATTTTTGTGGTGAAATACTAGATGTTGATGGTGACTGTGGTGGTTTTAATCTTCAATGGGCATGGAGCTCTGGTCAATTTGTTTCAAGAAATATCGCAAGTTCTTAGAATTAAAATAAGGAGAAGTATTATGACTTCTCCCTACCCTTTAATTTTTTCTCCAGCGTCCAATTAACTTAGTTAATTCTTTACCATCCTTAGTTTCTACTCTGTGAATAGTTACTAATTCGTCACCCTCTTCTTCTCTAATATCTGTTAGAACTTTAACTTCTTCTCCATATTTACATTCCTTTTCAAAGGTAACCATTACCTCTGCCAAAGCATAGCTGTTAACAATCTCTTCTGGTAATGTCTCAATAGCCCAATCTAAATACTTAGTATTATTAACATGTTTATTTGAATCTATATCAGAATATCTTACTCTAAAACTTCTTTCATATTTATAATTCTCAAGCTTCTCTAACCTTGGTATTTTAAATTCTTCTTTCATATCTTCTGATACACCATAAATTTCATATTGCTCATTTGGTATTCTCATCATTTTTCTTTTTTCTAAATTAATTAATAAAAATATTGCATTTGCTGATACTACTATATTTCCACCACTATCTTTAATTTCATAATTTCTCAATGCATAAAACTTTTTAAACCCAGCCGGTTCAGTTGTTACAGATAACTTTTCCCCATACATTGGGTGCCTAAATATTTTTACATGATAATTATAAAACACCCAGGTCATATTATTTTGCATCAAACTTTCCATCCCTGATCCAAGAACTTCTGATTGTTTAGTTCCAATATCAGATAATATATTAATTATAGTCGACATTGATCCTCTTAAATTACTATCTACATCATAATAATGTAATTCATATTCTTTACTATAAGTCTTTCCCATAATATCCTCCTGTAGAAAAGTGCACAGTTCACAAGGCACAGTTCACAGTCTCCTCTAGTTGATAATTGATAGTGGAAAGTTGAATACTATGGAAATAATTCAGCTTTGCTGAATTAAGAAAATTATATTAATTTTAAAAACTACATAGTAGTTTTATCCATAGCTTTCAACTCTCAATTTTCAACTCTCAACTAATTAATAACTGTGAACTGTGAATTGTGCACTGTGAACTAAAATATTTTTTCCACTAAAAACTATATATAAAATTATATACCTTTTTACTTTTAAGTCAAACTCATAACTTTCATTATAAAAATATATTTTTTATTTTAATTATCTTTTATAAATGCTAGTCATTATAGTATTTATCCTTTTTATATTATTATGTATTTGAATAAATTTATCATCAATCTCCTTAAAAATAAGAAACTATTAATCATAATTTGAAAATATTAACAAAAAAAACTCCCGTGTAAACTTGACCCTGTCAAG